>JBMOGJ010000010.1:0-48827 GCA_049318425.1 Phycisphaerales bacterium
TCCGACGCCGACGGCGGCGCCGGCGCGCAGGAACCGCGATGACGAACCCACCGAGCCCATCACCGAAGGCGAGCGCGCGCGAGACCCGCGGCGAAGGCCGCAGTGACACACGCGGCGAAGGCCGCAGCGAAACCCGCGGCGAAGGGCGCAGCGAGAACCGCCAGCGCCGCCGACGGCGCGCGGCGAGCGTCCTCCCGACGCTCATGACCCTCGGGAACGTGCTCTGCGGCTTCGCCGCCATCCACTACGCCGCCAAGCCGATGGACGAGACCGCGTTCGGGTTCTCGACGCTCTCCGTCGCCGGCGGCCTGGTGTTCACGGGGATGTTCTTCGACGCGATCGACGGCACGGTCGCCCGCCTGACGCGCTCGACCTCCGACATGGGCGCGCAGCTCGACAGCCTCGCCGATGTCATCACCTTCGGCGTCGCGCCCGCGTTCATGACGCTGCGCCTCGTGAGCCACTACTACGGCCCGGAGGGCGGGCACACCATCCTCGGTCCCGCTGACAACGCGTACGCGAAGATCCTCTGGGCGATCGCGGCGTTCTACGTCTGCTGCACGGCGCTCCGCCTCGCGCGCTTCAACGCCGAGGTGCGCAGCGACAAGGAGGAGGACCACCTCTACTTCAAGGGCCTCCCCTCGCCCGGCGCCGGCGGCACCGTCGCGAGCCTGATCGTGCTGCACCAGTACCTCGTGTCGCGCCACGAGGGCATCGAGGAGGGCCTGACCTTCGCCCGCTCGGCGGCGCTCGGCATCCCGCTCGTCACCGCGATCGTCGCGTTCGCGATGGTCTCGAGCATCCGCTACTCGCACTTCGTGAACAAGACCCTGCGCTCGCGGCTCGGCTTCCCCGCGCTCGTGCGCGTGGTGCTGCCGGTGCTCATCGCGATGTGGTGGTGGCGTGAGTCGCTCGCCGCCGGCTTCGTGCTGTACGCGCTCTCGGGGCCGGTGATGGCGCTCGTCCGCCCCGCCAAACCCGCGGGCACGTCCGCGGGTGCGACGGCAAGCACGCCGGCGACCACACCACCCGACGCCTGACCGTCCCAACCCCGAGCACCGCCCCATGACCGCCATCGACTTCCGCGCCGTTCCCGATCCGCAAGGCCGCTTCGGGCCGTTCGGCGGCCGCTATGTCCCGGAGACGCTCTTCGCGGCGCTCGAGGAGCTCGACGCCGCCTACCGCGAGGCGAGGGCGGACCCCGCGTTCCTCGGCGAGGTCGACCGGCTGCTGCGCGAGTTCGTCGGGCGCCCGACGCAGCTCACGCCCGCGCCTCGGCTCTCGGCGCACGCGGGCGGCGCGCAGATCTGGCTCAAGCGCGAGGACCTCGCGCACACCGGCGCGCACAAGATCAACAACGCGCTCGGCCAGGCGCTCCTCGCGAAGCGCATGGGCAAGACGCGCATCATCGCCGAGACCGGCGCCGGCCAGCACGGCGTCGCCACCGCGACCGCCTGCGCGCGCTTCGGCATCGAGTGCTGCGTCTACATGGGCAGCGAGGATGTGCGGCGGCAGAACCTCAATGTCTTCCGCATGAAGCTCATGGGCGCGAAGGTGATCGAGGTCGACTCGGGCTCGCGGACGCTCAAGGACGCCACCAACGAGGCGATGCGCGACTGGATGGGCTCGGTCGGCAAGACGCACTACATCATCGGATCGGTGGTCGGCCCGCACCCGTTCCCGATGATGGTGCGCGACTTCCAGAGCGTGATCGGCCGCGAGTGCCGCGCGCAGTGCCTCGAGAAGCTCGGGCGGCTGCCGGACGCGGTCGTCGCGTGCGTGGGCGGCGGCTCGAACGCGGCGGGCGTGTTCCATCCGTTCGTGACCGATGCCGCGGTGCGGCTCATCGGCGTCGAGGCGGGCGGACGCGGCGCGACGCCCGGCGACCACGCGGCTCCGCTCACGCTCGGCACGCCGGGCGTGCTGCACGGCTCGATGAGCTACGTGCTGCAGGATCAGTACGGGCAGACCGCCGACGTGCACTCGTGCAGCGCGGGACTCGACTACCCGGGCGTCGGCCCCGAGCACAGCTGGTGGAAGGACACGAAGCGCGTCGAGTACGTCGCGGCGACCGACGCCGAGGCGCTCGAGGCGTTCCAGCTGTTCGCGCGGCTCGAGGGGATCATCCCTGCGCTCGAGACCTCGCACGCGATCCACGGCGCGGTGGTCGCCGCGCGCGCGATGAAGCGCGAGCAGAACCTCGTGATCAACGTGTCGGGCCGCGGCGACAAGGATGTCACCGAGGTCATGCGGCTGCTCGGGCAGTCGTGAGTCGCGAATCGGTGCCTGGCACCAACCTGGCACCATCCTGGCACCAACCCGCTGAGCCATGCACCGTGTTCAGGCGGGCGCGCCGGCGTCGGAGCAGAGCCACTCGACCCAACTGACGCGGCCCGGCGCGCCGGTCTTGGTGAAGTCGTCGCCCTTGGGTGCGGGCTTGCCGTCGCCCTTGAAAGCGTCACCCTTGAGGCCGTCACCGGCCGGCTGCGTCCGGCTCGTCGTCCCGAGCTTCGCGTTGCGCCAGTATCCGGGCCACCAGGTCGTGTTGCCGCCCTGCTTCGACCATGCTGCCATCTTGCTCTTCGGGTACGGCAGCATGAACTCCCAGCCCGCGTCGCGGAGCTTCCGCGCGAGTGCCTCGTCCTTCTTCGACGCGCCGCCCTCGGGCTTCGCGTGCGCGACGAGATCGTCCTTCGTCGGAGCCTCGGCGTCGGAGCGCACGTCGGTGCGCGCGCCCGACTTGCCCGACGACGCGCCGTCCGCCCGCGTGCCCGCCGTCTCCTCGCCGCCGCCGCTGCCGCCGCGGAACGCGCTCGCCGGCCGGTCCGGCGTCGTCGCGATGTCGATCGTCACCGCGTTGTGGTCGCTCGCGTAGCCCTCGGGGTACGGGAACTTGCTCCAGTCCTGCTTCGGCCGCTGCGGCGTGCCCCAGATGTAATAGGACTTCCCGACGCAGTCGGCCGCGAGCCCGCCGCTCATCAGGATGTAGTCGATCGCGCGCTCGCTCGCGTGGGTGAAGCGGTACTTCGGGTTGTCCTTCTCGGCGCGCCAGTCGTAGGCGCTCGCCATGCCCTGCTCCCCGGCGCGCCCCGCGCTCCGGCGGAGCGCCTTCGCGGCCATGTCGCCTGGCGTCGCGTTGAAGTCGCCGAGCACCGCGACGTTCGCGTCGGGGTTCGCGGCGAGCACGTCCGACACGAACGCCTCGACCTGCAGCGCCTCGAGCTCGCGGTGCTGCGCGAAGTCGCGGCCGCCCGCCTTGAAGTGCACGACGAAGACGGTCATCTCGTAGCCCGTCGCGCTCTTGAGGTCGACCCGCAGCGGCGAGCGCTGGAAGACCTCCGACGGCGCCTTCGACGGCGGCGACCAGCTGCCGCCGAGCTCCTTCGCGGCGGCGTCGGTGCAGCGGTCGCGCATGTCGGTCACGATGCGGTCCTCGCCGAGGTAGACGCGCGCCGACTCGATCGGCACGCGCGAGAGCACCGCCTGCTCGACGCCGCGGTTGTAGCCCGCGTCGATGCTCGCGATGTACGGGTACCTGCGGTCGCCGAGGTAGGTCTCGTTGAACCACGCGAGGCACTCGCGCGACTCGACCTCCTGCACGCACAGGACATCGGCGTCGATCTCGAGGATCGTCTTCGCGAGCGCGCGGCAGCGCTCGTCGGTGGTCGGCTCCTTCATGTCGTCGAACTCGCCCGAGAGCGCGGGATCGTCGACCTGGTCGAAGAGGTTCTCGACGTTGTAGGTGCCGATGCGGAGGACGCCGTCGGCGAGCCGCTTCTCGCGCTTCGGCCGCTCCGCGAACCCGATGCGGACCTTGCCGTTCTCGTCGCCGCCGGCGGGCTTGGCCGCGTCCTGCTGCGCGAAGGCGGTCCGCGCCGCGGATCCATCGACCCAGCACAGCGCGGTGCCGAGGAGCACGACCGGTGCGATCACACGCGCGAGCGACGCCGACAGGCTACGGGAGACTTGCATCCCGTCATGGTACCGCCGCCGCCATCGCCGCCACGCGGTCGCGGAGATAGGCGATGAAGTCGCCCCCTGCGAACGCCGGGTCGCCGAGCGGCGCGAGGACGACGACCTTCACGCCCTCCGCGTCGAGCCTGGCGCGGATCGCCTCGCCCGGCTCACCCTCCCACAGCATGACCGCGACCGGCTTCGGCGCGGCCGCGCGGGTGAGCCGGAACTTGGTCCACTCGGTGTCCGCGGGCATCTCGCCCGGCTCCCAGTGGACCGAGTCGATGCGGGTCGCCCCCGCCTGCGCGAGGTACTGGTAGACGGGGTGCGAGCCGAGCCAGACCGGCTGCTTCGCGGCCGCGGCCTTGAGCGCGTCGCCGATCGCCGCGAGCTCCGCGTCGAGCTGCTGCAGCGCACCCTCGACCTGCTCGCGGCGCGACGGCTGCCGCTCGATCAGCGCGAGCGCGAGCGCGCGCGCCTGTGCGCGCAGGATCTCGGGCGAGAGCCAGGTGGTGAACGCCGTCCCGGTGTGCGAGTGCTCGCCGTCGGGACCGTGGCTGTGGGTCTCGCCCTCCTCGGCGATGAGCCGGGGCTGGATGGCGAGGCTGAGGTCGACGGTGCGCGCGCGCGGCAGCGCAGCCTGCTCGGCCCACGGCTCGTAGCCGGCGCCGTTCAGGACGATGAGGTCGGCCGCCTGGATGTCGGCGATCTGCGCGGCCGTCGGCTTCCAGTACGCGGGGTCGCCCTCGACGCCGCGCGACGCGTCGACCACATCCTGCCCGGGCGCGAGCCGGCGGACGAGCGCGGCCAGCGGCGCGTTCGGCGCGTGGATGCGGATGGTGCCCTTCTCGCCGACCGCGGGCGCGCCACCCTGCTGCCTCGGCGGCACGCATCCGAGCACCGCCGGCACCTGCGACGGCAGGACGAGCAGGACGAGGAACACCGCCACGAACGCGATCGTGAGGATGCGGCGGGTACGCGGGTGGAAGCGGCGGCGAATCGGCATGGCGACTTCCTATCGGCGCGGTCGGTATCCTCTCCCCAATGGCGATCGCCGGAACCCCCAATGACGCGCGCATCGAGGCGACCGCCCTCGTCTTTCGCCGCGAATCGACGGGTTTCACGCTGCGGACGCCGCCCTTCGCCCTCGGCGCCGGCGCGTCGCTCGCGGTCCGCGGGCCGTCCGGCTGCGGCAAGAGCACCCTGCTCGCGCTCCTTTCCGGGGAACTGGTGCCTTCGGAAGGTTCGGTCCGCGTGCTCGGCGTCCCGATGCCGTCCGACGAGGCCGGCCGCCGCCGCGTGCGCGGTGCGCGCATCGGGCAGGTGTTCCAGACCTTCGAGCTCGTCGCGAGCCTCGGCGTCCTCCAGAATGTCCTCCTGCCGCTGCGGCTGCAGGACGAGCTCCCGCTCGACGACGCGCGCATCGCCCGCGCCCGCGCGCTGCTCGCCCGCGTCGGCCTCGCCGACAAGGAGGCGCGCGCGATCCACCGCCTCTCGCACGGCGAGCGCCAGCGCGTCGCCATCGCGCGCGCGCTCGTGACCGAGCCCGCGGTCGTCCTCGCCGACGAGCCGACGGGAAACCTCGACCCGCGCCTCAAGCGCGCGATCGCCGAGCTCCTGCTCGCCGAGTGCGCGCAGGCGGGCGCGGCGCTTGTCGTCGCGACGCACGATGAATCGATCCTCCCGCTCTTCGGCGGCGTGATCGAGCTCGGGGGTGCCGCGTGAACGCGCTCCGGCACGCGCTCTTCCTCGCCGCCGCGTCGCTCCGCCACTCGTGGCGGCGCAGCGCGCTCCTCGTGATCGCGCTCGGCCTCTCGCTCGGTCTCCCGCTCGCGCTCGCGTCGCTCCTCGACCGCGCGTCGGTCGAGATGCGCGAGCGCGCGGCGATCGCGCCGCTCGTCCTCGGCGCGAAGGGCAGCGAGTCGGATCTCGTCTTCGGCGCGATGTTCTTCGCGGCCACGCCGCCCGCGGGCCTCGCGATGCGCGACCTCGCGCGCGTCGAGGGCGAGTCGCTCGCGCGCGCGGTGCCGGTCGCGGTCGGCGCGACCGCGCGCAAGGTGCCGGTCGTCGGCACGACCATCGATTACCTCGAGCTGCGCGCGCTCGCGCCCGCCGAAGGCCGCGCGTTCGCCACCATCGGCGAGTGCGTCGTCGGCGCCACCGCCGCGCGCGAACTCGCGCTCGCGCCGGGCGCGCGGCTCTTCACCGACCCCGAGTCGCTCTCGAACCTCGCGGGCGTGTTCCCGCTCGAGCTCACCGTGGCGGGCGTGCTGCCCGCGACCAACTCGCCCGACGACCGCGCGATCTTCGTCGACCTCCGCACGATGTGGACGATCCGCGGCCTCGGCCACCGCCACGACGAACCCGCGCAGAGCGCGACCGCGGGCGCCGTGATCGGCGCGAAGGACGGCAACACGATCGCGGGCGAGGCGCTGCCGATCGAACGCAAGGCCGCCGACGGCGTCGCGCCCGACTTCCATTTCCACGGCAGCCAGGACGAGTTTGCGATCGACGGGGCGTTGGTCGTGCCCGCGGACGCGAAGGCGCAGGCGATCCTGCTCGGGCGGTTCACGGGCAAGGACGAGCGGCTGCAGCTGGTGCGGCCGGATCTGTTCGCGGAGCGGGTGTTGGAGAGGATCTTCGGGGTTGGGCGCGTCCTCGGCGCGGTCGCGGCGGGGACGGCGGTGCTCGTGGGGTTGGTGGCGGCGACGACGTTCGCGCTGTCGATCCGGCTGCGGGCGGAGGAGCTGGCGCTGATGCGCAGGCTCGGGGCGAGCCGCGGGCGGATTGCGGTGTTCCTCGCGGTCGAGGCGTGGCTGATGCTCGCGGCGGCGGCGGTGATCGCAGCGGCGGTTGCCGCAAGTGCCCCGCTGTTCGCGGCTTCGGTGTTGAGGTTCGCGTCGGGGGGATGAACGGGTACATTCCATCCTCCCCATGCGCGTCGCCCTCTTCACCACCTGCCTTGCCGAAGCGCTCGCGCCGCGCGCGCTGAAGGCGACGGTGCTGGTGCTCGAGCACGTCGGGGTGCGGCCGGAGCTCCCGACCGCGCAGACCTGCTGCGGGCAGCCGATGCTCTCGAACGGCCTGCCCGCCGACGCGACGGTGCTTGCGCGGCGGATGGCGGAGATCTTCGCCCCCTACGACGCGGTGGTCACGCCCTCCGGCTCGTGCTGCTCGGTCGTCCGCGAGAAGTACGCGGGGCTCTTCGATGAAGGGTCCGCCGACCGCGCCGCGGTCGACGCGCTCGCGGCAAAGACCTTCGAGCTCGTCGAGTTCCTCGAGACCAGGCTCAAGATCGACCCAACGACACTGCGCGGCAAGGCGCCGAGCGCCGCCCCGCTCACCTGCCACGACGCCTGCCACCTGCGCGGGATCCACCGCCACGGCGCGACCGCGCCGTTCCTCGCGCGCGCGTGCTGCGGCGATGTGCGCGAGCTCCCCGACATGGCGCAGTGCTGCGGCTTCGGAGGGATGTTCAGCACGCAGTTCCCCGAGGTCTCGACCGCGCTCGGCGAGGAGAAGCTCGCGCATGTCGCGTCGACGGGCGCGTCGACCCTGGTCGCGAGCGACACGGGCTGCGCCGCGCACCTCGCGGGGCTCGCGCATCGCAAGGGCGTCCAGTTGCGCGTGATCTCGCCGGCGGAGGCACTCGCGGAATCGCTGGGGCTTCTGGAGTGCAAGGCGTGAACTCCCTCATCGCCCCGCCGCTCCCCTTCGACATGAAGCCGCGCGCGCGCGAGGCCGTGCGCGACCTCAAGCTCCAGCAGTTCGTGGGCAACGCGACCCACCTGAAGGACACGCAGCGCGGCGGCATCTTCGGCCGCGACTTCGGGCCCGACTACGACGACCTCCGCACCGTCGCGCGCGACACCAAGCAGTACGCGCTCGACCATCTCGACGAGCTCCTCGAGCGATTCATCGCGAGCGCCGAGGCGTCGGGCGCGAAGGTGCACGCCGCAGCGACCGCGGACGAGGCCTGCGCGGTCGCGCTCGCCATCGCGCGCGGCCACAACGCGAAGTCGTGCGTCAAGAGCAAGTCGATGGTCACCGAGGAGATCGGCCTCCTCCCCGCGTTCGAGGCCGCGGGCATCCAGACGCTCGAGACCGACCTCGGCGAGTTCATCCTGCAGATCGACGGCGACGCGCCCTCGCACATCGTCACGCCGATGATCCACAAGGACCGCGTGGCGACCGCGAAGAGCTTCGTGCGCGAGCTCGGCGCGCGCTACACCGAGGACCCGACCGAGCTCACGATGATTGCGCGCGAGCACATGCGCGGGCTCTACCGCGCGGCCGACCTCGGCGTGTCGGGCGCGAACTTCCTGCTTGCCGACGAGGGCTCCGCCGTCATCTGCACCAACGAGGGCAACTTCGACCTCTCGGTCGGCGGGCCGCCGGTGCACATCGTGTTCGTGGGGATCGAGAAGCTCATCCGCGGCGCGCGCGACCTCGCGCCGTTCCTCAAGCTCCTCGCGCGCAGCGGGACGGCGCAGCCGCTCACGGTCTACACGAGCTTGGTGCGCGGACCGCGCCGCGCGGGCGAGCATGGCGGACCGAAGGAAGTGCACTTCGTGCTCGTCGACGCGGGGCGCGTGGGCGTCCTCGCGAGCGAGAAGCGCGATCTCCTCCGCTGCATCCGCTGCGGCGCGTGCCTGAACGCGTGCCCCGTGTACCGCAAGGTCGGCGGCCACTCGTACGGCTCGATGTACGCGGGGCCGATCGGCGCGGTGCTCACGCCGGAGCTCGAGCGGGCGCAGGGCAATGCGAGCGCGGGCCTCGCGAACTACCCCGACCTCCCGCGCGCGAGCTCGCTGTGCGGCGCGTGCTACGAGGCGTGCCCGGTCAAGATCGACATCCCGAAGTTCCTGATGCACGACCGCGCGCGGTTGCGCGAGCGCGGGCTGTCGCCGAAGTCGGAGGGCGCGACGCTCGCCCTGTGGCGGTGGCTCGCCGAGCGCCCCGCGCTCTTCCGCATGGCGATCGGCGCGGTGCGGCTGCATGCGCGGATGCTCGGCCAGCATGAGAAGACGAAGGATGGCGAGCGCGCGTGGCTCAAGTCGGCGCCCGGACCCGGCGCAGGCTGGACGGCGACGCGCGACCTCGGCATCGCGACGGGCGAGAGTTTCCGCGACTGGTTCGCGCAGCGCGACACGAAGGGCGGCTCGCGATGACCGCGCGCAACCCCGCCGTCGATGCCCTGCTCTCGCGCGTCCGCGCCGCCGTGCGCGCGCAGCCGGTGACGGTCGCGGCGGTGCCTGACCACGCGGTCGTCCGCCGCATCCCGCGCGATCGCGCCGACCTCGTCGACCGCTTCGCCGCGAAGGCGCAGGCCGTCGGCATGCGCGTCACGCGCACCGACGACGCTGGGCTCGACGCGGTGCTCGCGACGCTGCTCGAGACCCGCGGCAAGACCGTCGTCGCCATCCGCGACGGCGCGCTCGCCGCCCGTGCGACCGCCGCCGCCGGCGCCCGCCTCGCGCCGAACGACAGCGACGACATCCTCTTCGACTGCGAGGTCGGCATCACCGACGTCGATTGCGCGATCGCCGAAAGTGGCTCGCTCGTCGTCTCGACCAACGGCCGCATCCGCAACGCCTGGGTCACGCCGCCGATCCACATCGCGATCGTGCGCGCGTCGCAGGTCCTCGCCGACCTCGTCGACCTCTTCGAGCAGCGCCCCGACGCGCTCGACGCGGCCTCGACCACGATCATCACGGGTCCATCGAAGACCGCCGACATCGAGGGCGTGCTGGTCACCGGCGTCCACGGCCCGGCATCGGTCGACATCATCCTGCTCGGTTGACGGCGCACGGCACGCACCGCGGTGCGTGGCACCTGCCAGGCCCCGCGCGGAGCCCAGCGCGCTCGAAATCTGGAGGGATTCGCCGTTTCGTGCTTGCGGCGCTCCCGCCTTGCGTACAGAGTGACGAACCCGTCCCGCTCTCGACCGCCCGAGCCTTCCGCCCGAGCCTTCCGCCCCGGCCTCCCGCCGGCCTCCGCGACCCGCCCCATGCAGCACACCCGCCTCCCGCGCGTCTCGTCCACCCCCTCGACCACCGTCGCCCGCCGCTGGCTTCTCGTCGCGTGCACCGCCGCCTCGACGCTCACGCTGGCGCCGACGATGACCCACGGCGCCGCTGCCGCCGCCGACCGCGCCCTCCACACCGCGACCCCCACGGGCCGGTCTGCGCGCCCCGCGGCGCGGACTACGACGACCGCCGCGCGTCCCACGACCACCGCCGACTCCCCAAGCTTCGACGAGATCCCCGGCGAGCGCGAGTACTCGGGCCGCCTGATCGCCCGCCCGCGCCAGGACCTCACCCGCGCCGAGCGGAACGCCGCGCTCGCCCTCCTCGGCGCCCACGCGCCGCGCCGCAACCCGCGCACCGACGACTTCGTGATCACGGTCGGCGTCGGCCCGGTCACCCCGGGCTCGGCCGAGCGCTCGGTCGCCGCACGCCTGCTCGCCTCCGGCCTCTTCCAGTACGCCTGCCCGGACTGGACGCTCTACCCCTGCGGCACGCCCAACGACCCGCGCTTCGGCGAGCAGTGGCACCACGCCACCATGAAGTCGGCGGCCGCGTGGGACCTCCACCGCGCCGACGCCGCGAGCGATGTCGTGATCGCCGTCACCGACACCGGCATCGTCGTCCATGAGGACCTCGGGAACCGCGTCCCCGGCTTCAACAGCGAGAGCGACATCGCCGAGGCCGACGGCGCCGACATGACCGACATCAACGGCCACGGCACCCATGTCGCCGGCTGCGCCGCCGCGCGCGGCGACAACGCCGTCGGCGTGAGCGGACCGGGCTGGAACCTCCGCATCATGCCGATCCGCGTCAGCACCGCCGCGAACGGCGGCGCCGCCATGAGCAACCTCCTCGAGGGCGTGCAGTGGGCGGCCGAGCACGGCGCCAAGGTCATCAGCACGAGCTACTCGGGCATCGGCTACGAGCCCATCGAGACCACCGGCCAGTACGTCCGCTCGCTCGACGCGTCGATGCTGTGGGCCGCGGGCAACTCGGCGACCAACCACTCGGGCTTCGACTTCGAGAACGTGCTCGTGGTCGGCGCGAGCGGGCAGACCGACCAGCGCGCGGGCTTCAGCAGCTACGGGCGCGGCGTCGACCTCTTCGCGCCCGGCGTGAGCATCCTGAGCTCGATCCGCGACGGCACCTACGGCTTCGCGAGCGGCACCAGCATGGCGACCCCGGTCGCGAACGGCGCCCTCGCGCTGCTCCGCTCGGCGAACCCCGCGCTCGGCGCCGCGCACGCCGAGTACCTGCTCATGAACACCTGCGACTTCTGGGATGCCGAGCCGAACAGCGAGCTCCTCGGCTGGGGCCGCATCAACCTCGAGCGCGCCGTCGGCAACGCGATCAACGCCTTCGTGCCGCAGCCGCCCGTCGCGCGGAACGACCGCGCGCTGGGCGTGACCACCTCCGCGGTCGAGATCGACGTCCTCGCGAACGACTTCGATCCGAACATGGACGCGCTCGAGATCCAGTCCTTCGCCCCGACGACCTCCGCCGGCAGCGCCGTCACGCTCGTCGAGGGAACCGCCGGCGCCCGCGACCGGCTCCTGGTCGCCGACACCGGCCCCACGCCCGGCATCCAGACCGTCGCCTACACGCTCGTCGAGCCCGTGAGCGGCGCGACCTCGACCGCGACCGCACTCATCGAGACCGCGACCCCGCGCCCCGCCGACAACCCGACCGGCGCCACGCCCGGCCTGATCGCGAAGTACTACGAACTCGTCGCGCCGACCGTGCTGCCCGACTTCACGCTGCTCGCGAGCTACGCCTCCGAGACGGTCGCGAGCATCAACTTCCCGTCGACCGGCGACGTCTTCGCCGGCAGCGGCCGCGCCGACAACGTGGGCGCCACCTACACCGGCTGGATCGACATCCCCACCACCGGATTCTGGAACCTCACCATTGCGAGCGACGACGGCTCGAAGCTCTACCTCGGCACCGACCTCGTCGCCAACAACGACGGACTGCACGGCATGGTCTCGGTGACGGGCGCGCGCGCGCTCGCGGCCGGCAAGCACGAGCTCCGCGTCGAGTTCTTCGAGGCCGGCGGCGGCGCGGGGCTCACCCTCGCGTGGACGGGTCCGGGCGTCTCGAGCCAGTTCGTGCCGGCCGAGCGGCTCTTCAGCGGCGGCACCGTGAACCGCGCCGACATCAACCGCGACGGCGCGGTCAACAGCCTCGACCTCGCGGCGCTGCTCTCGGCCTGGGGCGACGCCGGTGGCGCCGCCGACATCAACCTCGACGGCTCGGTCGGCGCGCCCGACGTCGCGGCGCTGCTGTCGGCGTGGACGGGCTGACGCCGCACACGCGCGTGCGACCATTGCCGTGTCCCGACCAACGCGCGACCGTGCGCGCGGGATCACCGCGCGCGGGCTCGGCCGCGCGACCACACGCCGCAAAAACAAGCGCGGCGCGCGCCACACCGTGCATCGCACGTCGGCTCGCGCCGCACTCGAACGGCCATCGCCTCAGACGACGAGCGTCTCCGGCTCCTCGATGAACTCCTTGAGGCTCGCGAGGTACTGCGCGGCCATCGCTCCGTCGATCACGCGGTGATCGAGCGAGAGCGTCGCCTGCATCTGCGTGCCCACGACGAGCTGGCCGTCGCGCACGACCGGCTGCTGCACGGCCGCGCCGCAGGCGAGGATCGCCGAGTTCGGCGGGTTGATGATCGCCGTGAAGTGCTCGACGCCGAACATCCCGAGGTTCGAGATGGTGAAGGTCGCGTCGGACATGTCCTGCACCGACAGGCCCTTGGTGCGCGCCTTCTCGGCGAGGTTCTTGGTGTCGGCCGAGATCTGGCGCAGGCTCTTGTGGTCCGCGTCCTTGATGACGCCGACGACGAGCCCGCCGCCCTTCTCCTCGGGCAGCGAGATCGCCACGCCGATGTTCACGACCTCGTGGATGCGCACGTGGTCGCCCGCGAAGCTCGCGTTGAAGAACGGGTGCTCCGCCATCGCCAGCGCGCACGCGCGCACGAGGAAGTCGTTCACGCTGAGCTTGACGCCCGAGCTCTTGAGCTTCTCGTTGTAGTTGGCGCGCATCTCGATGAGCCGATCCATGTCGAACTTCATCGTGACCTGGTAGTGCGGGATCGTCGTCTTGCTCTCGACGAGCCGGCGCGCGATCGTCTGACGCATGCCGGTGAGCGCGACGTCGCGACCCGGCATCGACAGCGCGAGCGGAGCGCTCGCCGTCTGGACGCCGCTCGTCGACACCGCGAGCGCCTGCGCGGGCGCGATGGTCGCCGCGGCGGCCGCGGACTTCGCGGCGCCCTTGTTCTCGATCGCCTGCTCGACGTCGCGCTTGATCACGCGTCCGCCGGGGCCGGTGCCCTTGATCGCGCCAATGTCGAGGCCGTTGTCCTCGGCCATGCGGCGAGCGACCGGGCTCACGCGCATGCGCGGACCGTCGTCCGACTCAACCGGGAAACCCTCCATGCCGTGGCGCGTCGCCGTCTGCACGACGGGAGTCGGCGCAGGCGCGGGCGCCGCGGCCACCGGCGCCGCGACGGGCGCGGGCGCGGGCGCGGGCTTCGCGGCGGGCGCCGCGGGAGCGGCTGCGCCACCCTTCGCGCCGCCGGCCTTCACCTTCGCCACATCCTCGCCCTCGAGGGCGACGATCGCGATCGGCGTGCCGACCTTCACCTGCTTGCCCGGCTCGACCAGGATCGCGGCGAGCTTGCCGTCGTCGAAGCACTGCATCTCCATCGTGGCCTTGTCGGTCTCGATGTCGGCGACGACCGCGCCCGCGCGCACCGCGTCGCCTTCCTTGACGTTCCACTTGATGACGGTGCCCGCTTCCATCGTGTCGGACAGGCGGGGCATGGTGATTTCAATGGGCATGGCGGTGTCGCAGTCGCTTGAGGCGGAGGTGGCGAGTCGGAGGGAGGTGCGGTTACGCGCGGTACGTGGCCGCGCGCACCGCCTCGCAGATCTTGCGGACGTTCGGCAGGTACTCCTGCTCGAGCTTGCTCGAGTACGGCGTCGGCACGTCGTCCGAGTGGACGCGGTGCACGAAGTTGTCGAGGTCGTCGAAGCAGTGGCGGTGGATGAGCGCCGCGAGCTCGCCGCCCGGCGACGAGAAGCTCCACGACTGGTCGACCACCACCGCGCAGTTCGTCTTCTTCACGCTGCGGACGACGGTCGGCAGGTCGAGCGGACGGATCGTGCGGAGGTCGATGACCTCGCAGTCGATGCCTTCCTTCGCCAGGATGTCCGCCGCCTCGAGGCAGAAGTTCACCGGGCGGCCCCACGAGCAGAGCGTCACGTCGCGGCCCGCGCGGCGCACGGCCGCGTGTCCGAACGGGATGAGGTACTCGCCCTCGGGCACGTGGCCCTTGTTGCCGAGCATGCGCTCGCTCTCGAGGAAGAACACCGGATCGTCGTCGCGGATCGCGGTCTTCATCAGGCCCTTCGCATCGGCGGGGCACGACGGGATCACGATCTTCACGCCGGGCACGTTCGCGTAGAGGCCCTCGACGCACCACGAGTGGGTGGAGCCGAGCTGGCCGCCCGCGCCGTCGTTGCCGCGGAACACGATCGGGCAGCCGAACTGGCCGCCCGACATGTAGAGCATCTTCGGCGCGTTGTTGAGGATCGGGTCGGCCGCGACGAGCGAGAACGACCACGACATGAACTCGACGATCGGGCGCAGGCCCATCGACGCGGCGCCGATCGCCATGCCGGCGAAGCCGGACTCGGAGATCGGCGTGTCGATGATGCGGCGCTCGCCGAACTCGGCCAGCATGCCCTTCGACACCTTGTAGGCGCCGTCGTACTGCGCGACCTCCTCGCCGAGCAGGAACACGCGCTTGTCGCGGCGCATCTCCTCGCTCATCGCCTCGCGGATCGCGTCGCGGAACTCGATCTCGCGGGTCGGACCACCGAGGGTCTCGGGCTCACGGAACACGGGGTTCGACATGACGGCGCTCATACCAGGCCTTCCTTTCCATCGGTCGCGCGGAAGCTGCAGACGTTGCTGGCCCCGCCGGTGAACTCAGGCTGCGACGAGCCGGTGAAGCGGCCCCACGGCTCGACGAACACATCGGTGTACAGGTCCGACAGCGGCGGCTCGGGCGATTCGTTCGAGAACTGGATCGAGTCGCGGACCTCCTCGCGGCAGCTCGCCATGATCTCCTTGATGGTCGCGTCGGTGATCACGCCGTGGTCGAGCAGCGCGCGCTCGAACTTCCCGATCGGGTCGTTCGACTCGTGGCGCTCCTCCTCCTCGCGGGTGCGGTACTTGCGCGGGTCGGACATCGAGTGGCCCTTGTAGCGGTAGCACTTCATGTCGACGAACGCGGGGCGCGAGTTCTCGCGGCACCACTCGGCGAGCGCGTGCATGTCGTGGTACACCGAGAGCACGTCCATGCCGTCGATGGTGGCCTCCTTGAGGCCGTGCGCGCGTCCCTTGATGGTGAGGTCGTGGCTCATCGTGGTGCCGCGGTTGATCGCGGTGCCCATCGAGTAGCCGTTGTTCTCGACGATGAAGATGACGGGGATGTCGAACAGGCCCGCGAGGTTCATGGTCTCGTAGAACGCGCCCTGGTTCACGGCGCCGTCGCCGAGGAAGCAGAGCGTCACGCGGCGGTTCTTGCCGCCGTTGACGACCTCGTCCTCGTACTTGGTCGCGAAGGCGAGGCCGGTGCCGAGCGGCGTCTGCGCGCCGACGATGCCGTGGCCGCCGTAGAGGTTGTTCGGACGGTCGAACATGTGCATCGAGCCGCCCTTGCCCTTCGCGCAGCCGCCGACCTTGCCGAACATCTCGGCCATGCAGGCGCGGCTGGTCATGCCGCGGGCGAGCGCGTGGCCGTGGTCGCGGTACGCGGTGACGATCGGATCCGCCGGCGAGACCGCCTGCGTGCAGCCGACCGCGACCGCCTCCTGCCCGATGTACACGTGGCAGAAGCCGCCGATCTTCTTCTCCTGGTAGCTCTGGATGCAGCGCACCTCGAACTCGCGGATCAGGTGCATGTCGCGCAGCCACTTGGTGAGCGTGGCGGGCGGCAGGTTCGGCAGTCGGCGCGGACCGCCTGCGTTGGACTGGGTGGACGAATGGGATTGGACCGTGGTCATGGGTGCCTTCTGGTCGTGCGTCGTGCGATCCGCCGCGGAGCCGGCCTTCCGACCTGGCTTCGGGGCCTTCTTGGAGCCCCCCTTCCGCGCCGCGGCGGCGTCACCGCCACCGGTCCGGCGAGCGGCCTTGGAGGGCTTGCTCGACGGCCGCTTGGCAGGACTCGCCTTGCGAGAACGGGTCTTCTTGGCGGAAGGAATGGGACGGCTCACTTGCGGGACCGCGCCGCCCGGACGGGGCGACGACGGCCATGCGAACCCCGCCCCGTGACGCCACGGAGCGGGAAGTCGTGCATTCATACCCGAAACTGGGGTGATTTCGCAAGGGTTCGCGACGGTTCGCGGGGGTGGCCGGACCGCGCCGAAGCCTCCCGCGAGGGCAAAAGCGACCTCGCCCGCGCGGGGCGGGCGAGGTCGGGTCGATTCGGGAAATGTGGCTTCGCAGCCGTCGGCGGGCAACCCGCCACCGGGCCGGTCAGCCGCCGGCCGAGGCCGGCTTGGTCGGGACGTCCGAGGCGGCGGCCTGCGCGGCCGCGGCGTCGATCGCCTTGAGCGAGCGCGCCTGGAGCACCAGGAGCGCGAGCTCGAGCTGCGGGTCGAGGCCCTTGGTGAGCAGGTCCTCGACATTCGGACGCGGCTTGGTCTCGGCGTCCGGCTTCGTCTTCTTCTGCTCGATCACGTCGGCGTCCTGGCGGAGCACGAGCGACTTCTCGATCTGGTCGGGGGTCATCTTCACGACGAGGTCGGGATTGACGCCCCAGTCGGTCGAGCCCGGGCGCTTGTGCACGAGGCGCGACTCGGTCTCGCCGGGGCCCGGCGGGAGCACGTAGTACTGCGTGGTGAGCTTGAGCTGCGCGTCGGCGCGGCCGTCGCCGCAGGGATGCACGGTCTGGACCGAGCCCTTGCCGAAGCTGCGGTCGCCGATCACGACCGCGCGGTCGTGCGCCTTGAGCGCGCCCGAGACGATCTCGCTCGCGCTGGCGGAACCCTGGTTGATGAGCACGACGAGCGGAAGATCCTTGTAGATCGCGCGCTGCGACTCGGCGCCCATCTGCCACTTCACCTGGCCGGCGCGGTCCTGGCCCGACACGATGCGGCCGCTCTCGATGAACGCGTTCGAGAAGTCGACGGCGCTCTTGAGCAGGCCGCCCGGGTTGAAGCGGAGGTCGAGGATCACGCCGTTGAGCGGGCGCTCGGCGCGCATGTCCTCGATGGCGGCGTTGAAGTCGTCGAAGCTGTCGTCGTTGAAGCTCGTCAGGCGCACGTAGCCGATGCCCGCGGTCGGGTCGATGTACCAGTCCCACTGCGGGATGCCGCGCTCGTCGAGCGCCTTCTTCCACCAGCCGTTGACCGAGCGGATCTTGATCTCCTCGCGCTCGAGCGCGAGGTCGATCGGCTGCTCCTGGCCCTCGCGGCGGATGGTGAGCGTGACCTTCTGTCCGGCGGGGCCGGTGATCGAGTCGACGGCCTTGTTGAGCGTCCAGCCGACCGTCGACTTGCCGTCGACGGCGATGATGCGGTCGTCGTTCTCGACGCCGCCGCGGAACGCGGGGCCGCCCTCGAGCGGGTTCACGACCTGGATGTCGCGGCGGTCGTCGTGGCGGATCTGGATGCCGACGCCGACGAAGTTGCCCTTCACCATCTGCTCGAAGCGGCGGAGCTGGTCGGGCCAGATGACCTGCGAGTACTCATCCTCGAAGCGGCCGGCGAGCTCCTCGAGCGCGCCGTCGCCGAACTCGCGGTAGAGCACGGTGAGCGGCAGGTCGGGGCCCTTCGCGTTCGCGTCCATCACGTCGCGCATCGCCGCGTTGAACTGCGGCTTGCCGATCGCGTCGCGGTTCATGCGCGCGAGGCCCTCGACGTTGCGCTCGACCGCGTCGAGCAGGACCTGCGTCTTCGCCGCATCGGCGAGGCCGGGGAAGTTCTCCTTGAGCGCGGTGGTTGTGGCGAGCACGCGCACCGCCTGCAGGCCGCCCTTGACGAGCGGCTCCCAGCCGCCGGCCGAGATGTGCTCGTTGGCGGCGGTGCTCAGCGCGGTCGCGAGCATGCCCTTCGAGATGCCGTCGAGCGATTCCTTCCAGTCCTCGGCGAAGGCCTCGTTGAAGTCGGGGAACGGCTTGGTCGGGTCGAAGCGCTCGGCGTACGACTTGCGGAGCTGCCAGAGCTGGCGCGGCGCGTACTGCGCGAGCAGCGTGATGCGCTTGTTGACCTCGTCGAGCTTCGCGTCGTAGCGGCGGAGCGTGGCGGCGTCGCCCGACTCCTCGTGGAGCGTGCGGAGCCGGTAGAGGATCTCCTGCGCGATCATCCAGTCGCCCTTCGCCTCGGCCTCGGTCTGCGCGGCCTCGGCCTTGGGGATCAGCTCCTGGATCTCGGCGAGCTGCAGCGCCGACGCCATGCTGTCGGAGAGGGTCTGCACCTTCACGGCCGCGGTGAGCGCCTTGGTGATCTCGCCCTTGCCGATCTCGGTCTTGAGCTCCTCGAGCGCCTTGGCGCGGTCGGCGTCGCGGGTCTTGGTGCCCTCGTCGACGTGCGCGTTGCGCGCCGCGACGATCTCGCGGAGGCGCTTCGACTCGGAGGTCGCGCGCGACTCGGGGACTTCCTTCAGCGCCTTCTCGACGGTGGCGAGGTCGCCGGAGCGGGCGGCGTTCCACACGGTGTCCGACCAGCGGGCGATGTCGTTCGCGTCGGCGCGCGCGCTCGCGCGGGTGGTCGTGCGGGTGGTCGTGCCGGGGGCCTCGGCGACGGCGCCGGCGATGGGCGCCAGAACAAGAAGCCCAGCGCAGAACATCGTGGCTGGGCGGGCGAGGAGTCCGAGTCCGAATCCGAGGGGCGCACCGAGGTGACGGCGCATCGGGATCGGGGACATCGAGTTCGGGGTGTGGGTGGACTTCATGGTGAGCTCCGCTGAACCGACGCGGGGGTTGGACCTTCCATTGCACCGTACGGCGGTGTTCGGACGATGCATGCCCCGCAGCGGACCGAGTCGAATCGTCGGCGGTTTTGCGTCGGCGGTTCAGAGTGTCTCACAAAGTCCGCGGCTCGGGGCGTCGCGTGTACCGTTCCTATCGGCACACGGTTCCCCGCCCCCCGCCAAGATTCGAGATTTGCCGTGAGCGATCGGAGCGAGCCGCACAATCCTCCCAGACCGAATCCGGTCCGCCCGGCGGCGCTCGACGCCGCGGCTCGGGAGACGTCGGACGACCTCGACGCGGGAGCCCGCGAGGTGGCGGCCCACGCGGCTGAAATCCACGCGGCTGAAATCCACGCCGCTGAAACCCACGCCGCTGAAACCCACGCGGCTGAAATGCGCCCCGCTCACGCCCACGCCGCTCCTCACGACGCGATCCCGCTGCTCGAACCCGAGCGGCCGGTGGTGCGCGCGGTCGCGTCGTCGCCGACGCGGGCGGAGGTGGATGACCACGCCTCGCCCTGCGACGGATGCGGCTACGACCTGCGTGGCCGACCCGGCGGAGGTGTCTGTCCCGAGTGCGGGCGGCGGATCCCGAGGCGGATCGGTCATGCCGACGGCGCCGACGGCGCCGGCGGCGCCTCGTTCGGTGCATCCCTCGCCGGAGCCTGGGGGGCATCGGGCGGCGCGTCGAGCGTCCGGGAGAACGCCTCTCTCGGTTGGCGCGGGCTCGCCGTCGCCAGCCTGGCGCCGATCGGACTCCTCACGCCGATCCCGAGCAACCTCAGCCTCGGCGTGCCCATCGCGGTCGCGCTCGGCTTCGCGCCGGTGTTCCGGCTCCACGGGCTCGGGCGGATCCGCACGCTGCCGGACGCGATCGTCGGGCCGTTCCGCGCCGAGTTCGGGCGGATGCGCCGCATCCAGATCGTCGAGCTCGTCTTCGTGGGCGCGATCGTGCTCTACGGCGCGGCCGGCACGTTCGCGTCGATCCCGGCGGCGCTGCTGCCGCTCTACCGGGCGCTCATCCTCGCCTGGTGGATGGTCGCGATCGAGGGCGTCGGGCTACAGCTGCGGCTCGGCCACGCCTTCGCGCAGACGCTCGTCGATCCCTCGGTGCTGCCGTCGGTCGCGCGTCCGCTCCGCGCCGTGCGCGTCGCGCAACTGCTGCTGCTCGCAGGCGCGCTGCTGATCGCGGTCACCTCGTTCACCCCCGTGGGGAGCGCGGCGATCGGGAACGCCGCGTGGCTGCTGGCCCTCCTCTGCATCCTCGCCGCGGCAGTGACCGGCGGCTACGCGTGCCTGATGGCCTACGGCCACGCCGGACTGGTCGCCGAGTGCATCTTCGAGGCCGAGGCGCTCCGACCGAAGCGCTCGGCGCGCGTGGCGAACGACCTGCGCCTCAACGAGTTCAAGTCGCCGCCGCCCTCCGCTCCCCCGCCGCCGCGCGCCGACGGCCGACCGCACTGGGACGACGACGAGCCGATGCCGCTTGCGTGAGGCGGCTGCGGGACGTTGGCGTGATCCGAGCGCACAACGCGCACGCGTCGGCGCGTCAGCACATCGGCGATCAGATCAGTTCGCGCCTCAACCCGCGCGCGGCGCAAACGCATGCTCGGCGAGATCGATCGCCCGCCCGAGCGCCGACGCCTTGTTCAGCGTCTCCTGCCACTCGGCGGTCGGATCGCTGTCGAGGACCACGCCCGCGCCCGCCTGCAGGTGCACGGTCCACGGTGCCGCGCCGCCATCCTTCACCGGGATGACCATGGTCCGCAGCGCGAGCGCGATGTCCATGTCGCCCGAGTAGCCGATCGCGCCGATGCCGCCCGAGTACGGACCGCGGCGCGTCGGCTCGAGCTCGTCGATGATCTCGATCGCACGCACCTTGGGCGCGCCCGAGACGGTGCCCACGGGCAGCGTCGCCCGCAGCGCGTCGAACGCGTCGCACTCGCTGCGCAGCCGGCCGGTGACGGTCGACGAGATGTGCATCACATGGCTGTAGCGCTCGACCTCCATGCAGCGGTCGATCGAGACCGTGCCCGGCTGGCAGACGCGGCCGAGGTCGTTGCGGCCGAGGTCGACGAGCATCACATGCTCGGCGCGTTCCTTGGCGTCGGCGAGCAGCTCGCGCTCGAGCGCGGCGTCCTCGTCGGGCGTGCGGCCGCGCGGGCGCGTGCCCGCGAGCGGACGGTTGGTGACCACGCCGCCGTGCACGCGGCAGAGGATCTCGGGGCTCGACGCCACCAGGATCGCGCCCTCGCCCTGCAGGTAGATCTGGTACGGGCTCGGATTCACCACCCGCAGCGCGCGGTAGAGGTCGAACGGATCGGCCGTGGTCGTGCGCTCGAGCCGCTGCGAGAGCACGATCTGGAACGCGTCTCCCGCGGCGATGTACTCCTTCGCGCGGAGCACCATGCGCTCGAACTCCGCCTGCGTGAGATTCGACGACGGCGTCACCGGCCGGCGCGAGAGATCGAGGTCGATCGCACCCGGCGCGAGGCGCGGGCCGTCGGCGGAGAGCTGCGCCTCCAGCGCGTCGAGTCGGTCCACGAGCGCATCGAACGCGCGGTCGGGCGTGGGATACTCGTCGATGCGCGCCGACACGATCGCGTGCATGGTCTTCGCGACATGGTCGAAGACGACCACATCGCGGTAGAGGCCGAAGTGGAGATCGGGGATGCCACGGTCGTCGCGCGGCGCGCGCTCGAACGGCAGCTTCGCCGGCTCGAGGTAGCGCACGCTGTCGAAGCTCGCGAAGCCCACGAAGCCGCCCGTGAACGCCGCGGGCAGCCGCAGTGGTGCGAGCGCGGCCGCCGACGCGGGCCGGTACGGCGCCGCCAGCTCGCGCAGGACGGCGAGCGGATCCTGGCCGTCGGCGCTTCGGCGCGTCTGGCGCCGGTGGTCGACGATGGTGGTCGCGCGCCCGCGGGCGGTGAGCTCGATCGCCGGCCGCGCCGCGAGGATCGAGTGCCGCCCGACCTGGACGCCGTTCTCGACCGACTCGAACAGGAAGCTCGGCGCGGTGCGCTCGTCGGGCAGCACCAGCCGCCGGTAGGCGAGCACGGGCGTGAGACCGTCGCTCATCAGCCTCCGCGAGAGGATGACGAGCGGTCCCTCGGACCGCTGCCGCTCGAACGATTCCTTCAGGAGTTCCACGCGGGCAAGGTAGCGGATCGCCGCCTCGCGAAGGCGCGGTTGGCTACCATCGGCGCCCCATGGACGCACCGAACCCGCTCGACCTCCGCGACACCTCGTCGACCGCCGTCGCGGCGCGCGCGACGCCCGGTGCCGGCGACCGCCCGGTCGCCGCGCGGCTCACCGGCCTCACCAAGACCTACTTCAAGCCCGACGGATCGGTCCTCGTCGAGGCCCTCCGCGGGCTCGACCTCGTGATCCCGCGCGGCGAGTACATCGCGATCATGGGTGCGTCGGGTTCGGGCAAGTCGACGCTGATGAACCTCCTCGGCTGCCTCGACCGGCCGACCTCGGGCCGCTACGAGCTCGACGGCAAGGCGGTCGAGAAGCTCGGCGACGACGAGCTCTCCCGCGTGCGCGGCGAGAAGATCGGCTTCGTCTTCCAGGCCTTCAACCTCATCTCCGAGCTGACGATCACCGAGAACGTCGAGATCCCGCTGCTCTACCAGGGCATCCCCGCCGCCGAGCGCCGCGCGCGCGCGATCGAGAGCCTCACGCTCGTCGGGCTCGAGAACCGCCTGCACCACCGGCCGCGCGAGCTGTCGGGCGGCCAGCAGCAGCGCGCCGCCATCGCGCGCGCGCTCGTCGGCCGCCCGGCGATCCTGATGGCCGACGAACCGACCGGCAACCTCGACTCCTCCACCGGCGAGGCGATCCTGCAGGTCTTCGAGGAGCTCCACGCGAAGGGTCTCACGCTCATCATGGTCACCCACGACGACCGCATCGCGCAGCGCTGCGAGCGGGTCGTGCGGCTCAAGGACGGCGCGGTCGAGATCGATCGCCCAGGCGGCCGGCGCAATCCGCGCGCGGCGGCGAGCGCGCAGGATTCGGCGCATGGGCCGTCGCATGGGCTGGCGCATGGGCCGTCGCACGGGCAGGGGCACGCGTGAAGTCAACGCAGGCCGATGGCGGCTGGATCTCGGTCGAGGAGCGCGCCCGCGTGCTCGGCATCGATCCCGGCACGCGCATCGCCGGCTACGCCGTCGTCGACTTCGATCGCCGCGGTGAGGCCACCATCGTCGATGCGGGCGTGCTGCGCATGACCGAGTCCGCGTCGCTCCCGCTGCGGCTGCGCCAGCTGTTCGACGACGTGGCGGCGGTGATCGCCGAGCACGCGCCGAGCCACATGGCGCTCGAGTCGGTCTTCTCGCACGCCGAGTTCGTGCGCAGCGCGATCACGCTCGCCCACGCGCGCGGCGTGGTGATGCTCGCGGCCGAGACGCGCGGCGTGCCGATCGCCGAGCTTCCTCCCGCCGAGGTGAAGAAGGCGGTGACCGGCAGCGGCCGCGCGACCAAGGAGCAGATGCAGCGCGCGGTGATGAGCCAGTGCGGGCTCGCGACCATGCCGGAGCCACCCGATGTCGCCGACGCGATCGCGATCGCGCTGTGCGGCGGACGCCGCCTGAGGGGGCTCGCATGAGTGCGGTGGCGCTGGTGCGACGAGATGGCGCGCTGCGTTTCGGCGGCGCACTGCTTTCGGGCTGTGCGTTGCTCGTGGCGGGCTGCAGCGCGCCGCGCGGCGCGGGTCATGCCTCCGATGCGGTCGCGCACGACTCCGCGCCGGCGAAGAGCGATGCGGGCGCCGCCGAGGTCGAGCGCACGGCCACGCCCGCCGACGCACCCGCGTCGGAGTGGGCCACGCTCTCCCCCTCGATCCGCATCAACCGCGCCGAGTCGAAGGTCGAGTTCGTCGCGACCAGCGTGATCACGACCGGCTTCCTCGAGGAGTACGTCTGCACCGTCGGCACACGCGAGCACGAGTCGCTCTTCGCGTTCGAGGGCAAGGCGAGCGAGATCCACGCGGCGATGCTGCTCGCCGGGTTCGTCCCCGGCGCGCCCGGCCAGTGGCGCGAGGCGGCGAACGAGGACGGATCGTTCCGCGTTGAGGCCATCCCGCCGCGCGGCGACCGGGTGACGGTCGAGGTCCGGCTCGGCGACGGCCGCGTGCTGCCCCTCGAGCACTTCGTGCGCGCGTCGCCGGTGGGCGATGCGCCGGCGGGCGCGGTTCCGCCGCGCGAGTTCGTGTTCGCGGGCTCGCGCTTCCGCACCGACCGGAAGACGGGCGTCGAGCGGTATCTCGCCGACGGATCCGGGTCGCTCATCGGGCTCGTGACCTTCGGCGACGAGACCGTCGGTGCGACCGAGGTGCTGCCCGATCAGGCGAGCGCCGCCAGCCCGATCTGGGAAGTCTTCACCGAGCGGATGCCCGAGCCTGGGACGAAGGTGACGATCCGCCTCACCGGCCGACTCCCCGACGCCGCGGCGCGCGAAGGCACGGCGGACGCGGGGAAGGCGGGCGAAAAGAAATAAAGGCCCGGTCGAGACAGAGCCTCAGACCGAGCCCTTCCGGGGGCAATAGGAGTCATGGGGCGAACACCCCGCGAAGTGTGCAAGATACAACGAGCCCCGCCACCGTCAAGTTGGAGCACCGACTCCACCGCATTTCGATCAGTTTCATGCCTCAATCCACTCCGCACTACTCACTTACGCGCACCGTCCGCGTCGAAACCACGCCGCTCTCGTCCGTGATGCCACCGCTGAACGGGCTGGTCGGGATCGGCGCACCGTCCGGCATCGGCGCGGTTGCGGAGCTCGACATCGAGGTCGTCGGCGAGCTTGCCCCGAGCGGCTACCTGATCGACATCACGGCGCTCGACCGCGCGGTGCGTGCGGCGGCCACCGAGCGTTTCGCCGCCGCGATGCGCGACGAGGCGGCGTCGGGCCGTGAGGCCGATCTCCCGGCGCTCCTCACCGAGGTCGCGCGCGCGTGCGCCGCCGCGCTCCCCGTCCGCGTCCGCCGCCTGAGCTTCCGACCCTGTCCCTTCCGGTCCTGCACCATCGAGTCGCCCGCCGCGGCCTCCACCGAGCAGCCTGCCATGCCCACCACGATCCTGACCGAGACCTTCGAGTTCGCCGCCGCCCATCGGCTCCACGTCGCGGGGCTCTCCGACGAGGAGAACCGGCGACTCTTCGGGAAGTGCAACAACCCGAACGGGCATGGCCACAACTACCGGATCGAGGTCGCCGCGGCGCCCGGCGGGCCCGAGGCGCGCGGCGGGCCCGACTTCCGATTCACAGCCCTCGAGCGCGTCGTCGCGCGCGAGGTCATGGACCGGTTCGACCACAAGCACCTCAACCTCGACTGTCCCGAGTTCCGCGACCTGAACCCGTCGGTGGAGAACATCGCGCGCGTCTGCCATGATCTCCTCGTCCCGGCGATCGCCGCCGAGGGCGGCGCGCTGCGGTACGTGCGCGTGTGGGAAACCGACAAGACGAGCTGCCGGTATCCGGCGGACTGAACGAGAGGCCCGCGCGGCGTCGAACGACGGCGCGCATCACCGAGGATCGAACCATGAAGCCCACCGTCGACCCATCCTGCAGGATCGTTGGAGCGCTCGGCGCCTGCGCGCCCCGCCGCTCGTGCGCCGTGATCGCACTCGCGCTGCTGGCCTCCGCGCTGACCTCGACCGGCGCCGCGGGTGCGCCGCAGACCCCGCCGCCGGCGCCGCCGACGCTCACGCCCGTACCCGCGCCCACCGGCGCGCAGAAGGCCCCCGCCGCGCCGCTGCCCCCGCCGCTCTCGCGATCCGAGCAGCGCTTCCGCGAGCTCAACGTCTACATCAAGGGCAAGGGCACGCTCGATGCGCAGACCCGCGCCGATGTCGTGAAGCTCGCCGCCGAGATCGACGCCGACCTCAAGGCGCCCACCACCGAGCGCGACCAGATGCTGCGGCTCCTGCCCGCGCGCGCGCAGCTCGCGATCTGGCTCGACGATTCCGACGCGATGGACGCCGCGTTCGAGAAGCTCCTCTCGATGAGCAACGCACCCGAGGCGGTCGCGCTCGCCTGGGGCCGCGAGCTCAACGCCGAGGCCCGCTTCGAGCGCACGCTCGAGCTGCTGCAGGCGCGCGAGTTCACCACCGACGCGCGCAGGATCGACGCCAAGATCCTGATCGGCGACGCGTACCTCGGCACCAACCGCTTCGAGCCCGCGCAGGCGGCGTACAACTCGGCGCCCGCGCTCGGCCGCACCACCGACCAGCTGTCGCGCATCGCCGAGGGCTCGCGTCGCGTCATGTTCGGCCGCACGCTCTTCAACAAGGAGCTCTCGGCGATGGTGAAGGACCAGCAGAAGGGCGACCTTCCCACCATCGAGCTGATCACTTCGCGCGGCCCGATCATCGTCGAGCTCTTCGAGGACCAGGCGCCCAACACGGTCGGCAACTTCATCGAGCACGTCGAGGCCGGCACCTACAACGGCACCGCGTTCCACCGCTTCATGCGCGGCTTCGGCATCCAGGGCGGCGATCCCGCGACCGCGAGCGGCGGCGTCGGCGGGCGTTCCAACGGCGGCTGGACCATCCCCGACGAGCACGAGCGCGCCGACCGCCGCTCCCCCGCCGTGGGACGCCTGGTGATGGCGAAGCAGCCCGCCTCCGACAGCGTGATCAAGTCGGCGCAGAACTCGGCGGGCTGCCAGTTCACGATCCTGACCGGACCGGCGGAGTCGCTCGACGGCTTCTACACCGTGTTCGGCCGCGTGCTCGACGGCATGGACGTGGTCCGCAAGCTGCGCGTCGACGACCAGATCATCCGCGCCGACGTGCTCAGCAAGCGCAACCACGACTACCGCGGCGTGCGTCTCGGCACGGGCACTCCCGGCGAGTACTCGATGCCGCGTCCGGGCACGCCGCTCTCGCCGGCGCAGACCGGCGAGGCGGGCGGGTGACGCTGCAGCCGGGTGACACGCGGCGCGCGGGCGCGCGCGTCGCTCAGTCGGCCTTGACGCGGGTGAGCGTCTCGGGGTCGTAGCGGTAGCAGCAGCCCGGCTCCTCGTCGCGCGTCGGCTTGTGGCTGCCGTCGCAGAACGGGAACTTCTTGGTGAGCCCGCAGGCGCAGATGAAGAGCGGCTTGCCCTCGGGCATCTCCGCGGGGTCGATCTTGACGGGGCCAGTGGCTTCGAGCTTGACGATGCGTGCCATGGGGGTGGATCCTTCGGGGTGGTGCTTGCGGGACGATGGGGCGTGGTCGCGCGGGGCGCGTGGTCGCGCGGGGCGCGTGGCCGCGCGGGGCCGCGCGCGGGACGGTCAGAACTCGAGATCCGCCTCGCCGAACAGGCGGAAGCCCTTGCGGCGCAGGATCTGTCCCGCGAGCGTGTTGTCGTCGGTCGAGAGCACCACGGTCGGATGGCCGTCCGGACGCGGCATGGTCGGGTAGGCGAAGCGGATGTTGAGCTCGGCCGCGAGCAGGAACTTGCACAGGTGGTGGAGCTCGTGGTCCGTGCTCAGCTCGGCGACGAGGACATCGGTCTGGCAGACCGCGAAGCCCTGCCGCTCCATGATCGCGCTCGCCGTGGCGGGCTTGTCGACGACCAGGCGGATGACCGCGTAGTCGGAGCTGTCCATGATCGAGATCGCCCGCACCGAGATGCCGCCCTCGTCGCTCATGTTGCCGAGGAGCTCGCGCAGCTTGCCCACGCGGTTGTCGAGGAAGACGCTGAAGTGGCGCACCATCGGGGGCGCGTATCCGAGTTCCGTGTCCTGGGGCGTGCGGCTCATGCTCATGGGGCGCGGATGGTAGCCGATGGCCCGCGCCGGGAACGCCTGGATGCACGCGCAGATGGAGCGGCGGATTGCCGCGTGAGACCACCTCGCGGATGAACCCCCGGATTTCTGCGGTACCCTCCGCCCATGATCCTCGCCGCACTCGTCGCCGCCTCCGCGATCGCCCTCCCTTCCGCGCCCGCGGTTGCGTCCCCGTTTGCGCCCACCGTCGCGCCGCAGGTCCCGCCGAGCTCCGTCGGCGCCGCGGTGACCCCGGAGGCCGACCCCGCCGTGACCGCGCAGTTCGCGGCGCTGGTCGCGGCCTACGACGAGTGGCGGCGGACCGTCTATCCCGAGTACGCGCTGCGGCGCGGCGACGAGACGCGTGCCGGCGAGCTCACCGACACCAGCCTGGCGGGCGTCCACAAGCGCCAGGCCTGGAGCGCGAACTTCCTCGACGAGCTGCGCGCGGTCGACCCGCGGCGGCTCGGACCCGCCGACGCGCGCGACTACTTCCTCCTCCGCCGCGACTTCGAGCTCGGCGCGGAGGGCTTCCGCTTCGGCGCCTGGATGATGCCGGTGGGTGGCCGCTTCGGCCCGCACCAGGAGATCGCGCAGATGGGCGACCTCGCGACCTTCGCCGATCTCGACGACTACGAGGCCTACATCAACCGCTTGCTCGGCGTGCCCGGCGCGCTGCTCGGCACGATGGAGGTGATGCGCGCCGGCCTCGAGGCGGGCGTCGTGCCGCCTCGGGTGACCGTCGAGCAGGTGCCGCTCCAGATCCGCGCCGCGCGCGCGGGCATGCGCGACGCGCTCCGCAAGCCGTTCGCGGCGATGCCGAAGTCGGTCACGGCCGACGACCGCGCGCGGATCCTGCAGGGTTTCGAGCGCGCGCTCGACCCGATCGACACCGCGCTCACCGAGTTCGAGGCGTTCTTCATCACCGAGTACCTGCCGAAGTGCCGCGAGACCATCGGCGCGAGCGACATGAAGGACGGCGCCGCGTGGTACGCGCACCAGCTGCGGGTCCACACCACCACGCCGATGGGCGCGAAGGAGATCCACGAGACCGGTCTCGCCGAGGTCGCGCGCATCCGCGCCGAGATGATCCAGGTCATCGCGCGCACCGACTGGTACGCGGCCGACGCCGCCCGCGCGGCCATGCCCGAGGACGAGCGCTTCGCCGCCTTCATCCAGTACCTGCGCACCGATCCGCGCTTCTACTGCCGCACGGCCGAGGAGCTCCTCGCCCGCTACCGCGACGTCTGCAAGCGCATCGACCCGAAGCTTCCGGCGCTGTTCGGCACGCTGCCGCGCCTCACCTACGGCGTGCGCGAGATCCCGCGCTTCATGGCGCCGGCGCAGACGACCGCGTACTACCAGCCGGGATCGCCCGAGCGCGGCGAGCCGGGCTACTTCTACGCGAACACCTACGCGCTCGACCAGCGGCCGACCTACGAGTTCATCCCGCTCTCGCTGCACGAGGCGGTGCCCGGCCACCACTTCCAGATCGCGCTCGCGCAGGAGCTCGGCGGCGCGCGCGAGTTCCGCAGGGACCTCGACTCGACCGCGTTCACCGAGGGCTGGGCGCTGTACGCCGAGCGGCTCGGCATCGAGATGGGCTTCTTCACCGATCCGTACGACGACTTCGGCCGGCTGCTCTACGAGATGTGGCGCTCCTGCCGCCTGGTCGTCGACCCGGGCATGCACGCGTTCGGCTGGACGCGCCAGCAGTCGATCGACTTCATGAAGCGCAACACCGCGCTGAGCGAGCTCAACATCGTGAACGAGGTCGACCGCTACATCGGCTGGCCGGGCCAGGCGTGCGGCTACAAGATCGGCGAGCTCACCATCCGCCGGCTGCGGGAGGGCGCGGAGCGGGCGCTCGGCGCGCGGTTCGACCTCCGCCGGTTCCACGACGCCGTCCTGCTCGACGGGCCGATCCCGCTCGACCTGCTCGAGCAGAACATCGCCGCATGGATCGACGCGGAAATGCGTGCGACGCCCGCGCAACGCTGATTCCGCCGTCACAATGGCGGGATGCCCCGCGCGAAGCACGAGCCCGAGCACCAGGACCTCCACACCACCGCCACGAGGGCGGCGGGCACGCCCGACGGCGACCGCCGCGCGCAGCTCCCCCGTCTGCTGAAGCAGGTCTGGGGCTACGACCAGTTCCGTCCGCTGCAGCGGGAGATCATGGACGCGTCGCTCGCCGGCCGCGACGTGGTGGCGATCCTGCCGACCGGCGCGGGCAAGAGCCTCTGCTACCAGCTGCCCGCGCTCGTGCGCGAGGGCCTCACGGTGGTGGTCTCGCCGCTCATCGCGCTGATGAAGGACCAGGTCGACCAGCTGCAGGCCGCGGGTGTCGCGGCGACGGCGCTCAACTCGTCGCTCGACGACGCCGAGGCGAGGCGCCGGCTCGCCGACCTCGAGAACGGCCGCACGCGGCTCCTGTTCGTCGCGCCCGAGCGCCTAGTGCTGCCCGACTTCCTCACGCGGCTCGCGCGCTGGAACGTGCGCGCGCTCGCGGTCGACGAGGCGCACTGCATCAGCGAGTGGGGCCATGACTTCCGCCCCGAGTACCGCCGCCTGGTGACGGTGCGCGAGGCGCTGCCCGGCATCCCGACGCTCGCGATGACCGCGACCGCCACGCCGCGGGTGCGTGGCGACATCGTCGCGCAGCTCCGGCTCGCCGATCCCGAGGTCTTCGTCGCGAGCTTCAACCGGCCCAACCTCACCTACCGCGTGGTCGCGAAGGACGGCGCCGCGCGCCAGGTGGTCGACTTCGTGAAGGCCCGCGGCGACGACGCCGGCATCGTCTACTGCCAGTCGCGCCGTGCGACCGAGGCGATGGCGGAGGCGCTCTCGAAGGCGCGCATCCCGGCGGCCGCCTACCACGCGGGGCTCGACGCCTCGGTGCGCGCGGCCAACCAGGACGCGTTCCTGCGCGACGAGATCCGCGTGGTCTGCGCCACCGTCGCGTTCGGCATGGGGATCAACAAGCCCAACGTCCGCTTCGTGATCCACGCCGACCTGCCCAAGAACATCGAGGGCTACTACCAGGAGACGGGCCGCGCGGGACGCGACGGCCTGCCCGGCGAGTGCATGCTGCTCTACTCGCGCGGCGACGTCGCCAAGTACATCGGCTTCATCAACGAGATGGAGGACGAGGACGCGCGCCGCGTCGCCCGCGCGCAGCTCGACCGCATGGCCGCCTTCGCCGACAGCGCGCGCTGCCGCCGCGTCGAGCTCCTCGGCTACTTCGGCGAGACCTGGGAGGCCGGCCGGTGCGACGCCTGCGACAACTGCATCGCGCCGCGCGAGAGCTACGACGCGACGCTCGAGAGCCAGAAGTTCCTGAGCTGCGTGCTGCGGATCGTGCAGAAGAGCGGGTTCGGCGTCGGGCTGCAGCACGTCGCCGACGTGCTCGCGGGCGCCGACACCGAGAAGATCCGCCGCTGGTACCACGACACGCTCACCACCTACGGGATCGGCAAGGACCGCCCGCGCACCGCGTGGGTGTCGCTCGGCCGCCAGCTCGTCCAGTCGGGACACCTCGCGATGGGCGAGGGGCAGTTCCCCACGCTCGAGCTCACCGAGCTCGGCCTCGACGCGCTGCGGCAGCGCACCCCCATCCTGCTGGTGAAGCCGGTCGTGCACCCGGCCGACCACGGGCCGGGCGCGCGCGTCGCGAAGTCGAGCGCGAAGCCGGACACGAAGACTGGTGCGATCGAGTGCGACGAGGCGCTGCTCGCGCGCCTCAAGCAGGTGCGCAAGCGGATCGCCGACGAGCGCGGCGTGCCGCCCTACATCATCTTCAACGACGCGACGCTGCGCGCGATGGCGCAGTCGCGGCCGCGCACGCGCGAGGAGTTCCTCGCAGTCCCCGGCATCGGCGAGAAGAAGTACAACGACTTCGCGGCACGCTTCGCGCCGGCGCTGGCCGACCTCCCGGACGACGGGGCGGCGGCGGAACGCGATGAGATCGACGAGCCGCGATTCGAGCCCTCCTTCGACGACACCAACGACCGGGAGTGACCGCGCGCAGCAGTCGTTCGAACGGCACGCCTCGCGCGCCGCGCACCCCCACCTCACCCGCGGAAGATCGCGCCCGCCTTCTTGCCGACCAGCGCCGCCGCGGTCGCGAGCGCGATGCCGAGGAACGCCATCGCCCACACGCCGAGCGCGCTCGCCACGCCGGGGCCGTCGCCGAGCCGCTCGGCGAGCGAGAAGATCGCCTTGGTGATCGGGTAGTCGGCCTCGCGCTGCGCGAGGATCAGGCTGTCGGAGACCTCGAGCATGGCGAAGCAGAACGCGAGGATCGCGCCCGCCGCCAGGTTCGCCGCCAGCAGCGGCAGCACGATCCGGCGGGTCACCCGCCAGCGCGACGCGCCGAGGTTGTAGCCGGCCTCCTCGAGCGCGACGGACGTCTGCTCGAGTCCGGCCGCGGCCGAGCGCACCACGTACGGCAGCCGGCGCACGGCGTAGGCGAGGATCAGGAACGGCACCGGATTCGGCGTCGGTCCCAGGATGTCGCCCACGAAGTGCAGCGGCCCGCCGGCGTTGAACGGCCAGCGCAGGCTCGCGGCGACCAGTCCGAACGCGAACACGAGCCCGGGCACCGCGAGCGGCAGCATGACCATCGCGTCGAGCACGCCGCGCCCGCGCACCGTGCCGCGCACGAGGAGCCTCGCCACGAAGAGCCCCACCACCACATCGATGACGGTGGCGATGCCGGCGAAGATGATCGAGTTCCGCACGCTGCCCGCCGCGAGCGGATGGGTGAGCGCCTGCACGAAGTGGTCGCCCGTCAGGCTCTCGGGGAGCACCGACTGGTACCAGCGCCCGTTCGCCGCGAGCGCCGTGCCCACGACGCCGACATGCGGCAGCATCGCCACGAAGGCCACCAGCGCGAACGCGCCCGCCGCGAGCCGTGCGCGGGTACCGGTGAGTTTCGCGAGGCCCGCGCCGGCGCTCGCCTTGGCGAGCATCGCGTGGCCCTTCCCGCCGAGGATCAGGCGGCCGACCGTGTACGACAGGATGGTGGCGCCCAGCATCACGGCGGTGAGCGCGTACGGCTGGCGCGACGCCTCCATCTCCTTGATGCCGTTGAAGATCTGGACCGGCGTGGTCTTGGTGAACTCGAGCATCAGCGGCGTGCCGAGCTCGGTGAAGCTCCACACGAACACGATGGTGCCGCCCGCGAACAGGCCCGGCCGGATCAGCGGCAGCGTCACGCGGAAGAACCGCGTCCACCGGCCTGCGCCGAGGTTGGTGGCGGCCTCCTCCATCGACGGATCGAGGTTGGCGATCGCCGCGACCAGGTTCAGGTAGAGGATCGGGAACAGCGCGATCGCCTCGAGCAGCACGATGAGCGCGAAGCCGCCCTTGTGGAGGAAGTCGATCGGCTCCGACACCGCGTGCAGGTCGAGCAGCAGCGCGTTCACCGCGCCCTCGCGTCCGAGCAGCTGGCGCATGCCGATCGCGCCGACGAACGGCGGCAGGATGAGCGGCGCGAGGATGAGCGTCGACAGCAGCGGCTTGCCGGCGAAGGTCGTGCGCGCCGACAGCATGGCGAGCGGCAGTGCGATCAGCACCGCGACCGTGGTGGTGCAGACCGCGATCAGGAAGGCGTTCAGCAGCCCGTCGCGCAGCACCGGGTCGCTGAAGACGTTGAGCACATGGAAGAGCGTGAACGACCCGTCGTCGGCGACGAACGCGCTCGCAACCCCGAGCCAGATGGGATAGACCAGCGGCACTCCCACCACGAGGAGCAGCACGGCGAGCCAGATGCGCTGGGTCATGGGACGCATGGGCCGCGGATGGTAGCGGAATCCATGCGCGCGCCGTCCGCGGCGCGGGTCATGCGGCGTGGTTCAGCCTCACGCGGCGCGGCTCAACCCCACGACGACAGCAGCGTCGCCAGATCCGGCGCGCCGACCGTGCCGTCGCCGTTGAGATCCGCGGGGCCGGTGCCGCCCCAGGCGTTCAGCATGATCGCCAGGTCCGCGGGACCGACGGTCCCGTCGCCGTTGAGGTCGCCGGGGGTCGTCGGCGTGGTGTCGGGCAGGTACCACGACACCACCACCGGCATCGCCGACTGCGTGCCCGCGTTGCGGCGCAGCTCGAGCACGTAGTCGCCCGCCGCGAGTCCGCGGAGGTAGAGGTGCTCGGCGTTGTCGACCGTGCTCACGCTCTGGCAGTTGCCGCTCGCGAACACCGCGGCGCCGGCGTCGCCGGAGATCGAGACCAGCTGGCCCCCCTGCAGCTTCCAGAGCCGCAGGTCGAGGTCCTGCATGTTCCACGAGGTGAAGTTGATGGCGACCTGGCGGTGCCAGGTGGCGACGGCGCTCAGTTCGGCGACCGGCTGGTGCACGCGGAAGGACCAGTACGCGCTGGTGTTCGCGATCACCGTCGGGATGTAGTCCCAGCCCTGGTGGCGCTCGAAGGTGTTCGCCTGCGGCGCCGCGAAGGCCGTGCCCTCGCCGCCGGTGAAGATCTCGTGGGCGCGGTCGATGTTGAGGAGGCCAGCGCCGTAGAGCGGGTCGAGCGGGGTCGTGGTCACGCCACGCGTCGCGCCGCTCGTGGGCGCGCCGTTCGACCAGGTGGCGCTGTGGGTGGCGCCCGCGAGGAGCGCCGCCTTGATGGTGAGCGCCTTGTTGGCGTTGGCGTTGGTCGCGACCGCGGGGTCGCTGTCGGCGGTGTCGTAGAGCAGCGCCGCGGCGGCGCCGACGACCGGGGTCGCGAAGCTGGTGAACTGCCCCGGCGCGACCATGTCGGGCTTGCGGCGGTTCGGCCCGTCGATGCCCGCGGGCGTGAGCGCGTTCGCGTGGTTGCCGTCGGCGAGACCGACGGTGATGCCGTTGAACGCGTACGCCATCATCGGCTGCGCCGTGCTACCCGCGCCGTTGTTGGTGCCGGCGGTGACGAGGATGTTGTCGCGGGTGACCGTGTAGTCGAGCCGGCGGAGCGCATCGTTGTCGGTCGCGGCGGCGCCGAACGAGCCGATCCACGAGTGGTTGAACACCTTCACCGTGGGCGGCGGCGTGAGCGGCACGACGGTGCCACCCGAGCCGACCCGGAGGTAGCCGCTCGTGACCCACGAGTTCACGTTCCACGACGAGATGAGCGTCACGCCCTTCGCGATCGACAGCGTGTTGCCGTAGAGGTTCTTCGCGACCTCGGTGGCGTGCCAGCTCGGCACCAGCCCGGTGCCCGAGAGCAGCGAGATGGTCTTGCCGCTGAACTCGCCGAGCGCGGTGTCGGGCGCGTAGGAACCCGCCGCGTTCTCCGGCGCCTCGACCTGGCCGATGCCGATCCCCGCGCCCGTGGGCGTCGCCGCGCCGAGGCGCGCCACGAGGTCGGTGTACTTGATGTCGGTGAAGATGTCCGCGTGCACCGCCGCCGCCGTCAGCGGAAGCGACAAGAACAGCACGGTGCTGGTGAGCGTGTGGCGGAAGGACATCGGGCGGATGGACGGGGGGCACATGGTCGTCTGGCGCATGGGTGACCTCGGTCGCACCGCGGCGCGGCGCAACCCGCGCGCCCGCAGGGCGACCCCGTGAAACTACCACGCGGACCCCCGCGTTCAAGATTCAGGATGCGAATTGGGCGGTCGGATCGCGCGGGTTATTCACTCTGCGCGGCGGCCGACCGGGCCGGACTGCGCCACGGGACGGGACCGCTCGCGCGGCGGCGCCGCCTCGTCGAGCACCCGGATCTCGACCCGCTGGTTCGGCTGGTCGCTCGCGCCGGTCGTCGGATGCCGCTCGACGCGGTCGCCGTCGCCCGCGCCCTTGACGCGGATGCGCCAGTAGTCGACGCCCCCCGCCGACAGGCGCTTCGCCACCGCGAGCGCACGGTCGATCGAGAGCCGCATGGCGCGCTCAGGGTCGCCGACGATCTCGCCGGCGCCGACGTGGCCGTAGACCTCGACGATGGTCGACTCGCCGTCGAGCGCCTTGGCGCGCTCGTCGATGATCTTGCGTGCCGTGTCGGTCAGGTCGGCCGAGCCCGAGCGGAAGTCGACGCGGCCGCCGCGGCCCATGCGGTCGCCCGGGCGCACCACGGTCACGTTGCGGTCCTTGCCCTCGGTGCCCTCGTCGCGGCTGGTGCCGGCGCCGTGCTTCTCGAGCTGCTTGAGGCGCTCGACGAGCGGCTTGTCGTTGGGGTCGTCGGAGTTGATGTCGACCTCGTTGTTGAACGCGCGGCGCACGGCGATCGCCAGGTCGACCATGCTGTTCTCGGCGGCGACGCCTTCCGACGCCTCGCCTCCGCCGCCGGCGTTGCCGCCCTTCGGCTGCACGTTCATGGCGAACATGATCACGAAGAAGCCCATCATGAGCATCACCATGTCGGCGAACGAGATGAGCCACTCGGGCGCACCCTCGTGCTCGCCTTCGGCGTGTCCGCCGCCATGGCCGCCGCCGTGGCCGTGCTTCTTCTTGTGGCCGCCGTCGTCGCCGTGGCCACCACCGCCCCCGCCGTGGCCGGAGTCCTTCTTGCCGTGGTTGTCGTGCTTGGCGTCGCTCATGGCGGGTGGACGGCGGGTCGGGGACTCAGGTCAGGCTTCGGATCGGGACGACAGGTCGGGACGGTGCCGGGGAACCCCCGCGGAATCCCACAGGGAACCGCGGGAAATCAGGCCGCGAGCTTCAGGTTGCGGCGCACGGTGTTCGGGATGAAGGCGAGCATCTTCTCCTGGGTGGCGCGCGGGTTGTCGCCGGCCTGGATCGAGAGGATGCCCTGCAGCATCATCTCCTTGGAGAGGATCTCCTCGCCCGAGCGCAGCGCGAGCTTGTCGCCCATCGGGCCGGCCACCGCGTTCGCGAGGACGGTGCCGTACATGGTCGCGACGACCGCGATCGCCAGCATGTGTCCGAGCGTGCCGATGTCGCCGCCGAGGTTGCCGAACATGCCGACCTGGCCGATCAGCGTCGCGACGAGGCCGTAGCCGGGCGCGTAGAGCTTGATCAGGTCGAAGAACTTCTTGCCCGACTTGTGGCGCTCCTGCATCGCCATGACCTCGAGGCGGAGCGTGGTCTCGATGATCTCCTCATCGGTGCCGTCGACCGCCATGCGGAGACCCTTGGAGAGGAACGGGTCCTCGATCTTCTCGATCTCGTTCTCGAGCGCGAGGATGCCGTCGCGGCGGGCCTTGTCGCTCAGGCTGCTCATCAGCTTGACCGTGTCGATCGCCGAGAGGCCCTTGTGGAAGAGGAAGCGCTTGATGTAGCCGGGCACGCACTTCAGGTTCTCCATCGGCATCGCCATCAGGAGCACCGAGACGGTGCCGCCGCCGACCATGATGAAGCCCTTCTCCGAATAGAACATCTCGAAGTGGCCGTGCGACGCCATCCACATGACGAGGACGCATGCAGCGAATCCGAGGATGCTTCCGATGACGCTGGCCTTGTCCATGTCGCTCGCCTCCGGCGCGGCTGTTCCGCCGCGCAATGGCCGTCTCCGTCCTTCTCCGGCCGCGCCCGCCGCCCGGTGTTCGACCGAAGGGGCGGGAAACGGTCCGTGGCGAGATCGGCCGTCCGCGCGCGCTCCATTCGTGCGGGCGGCGCGATCCGTGCCGTTTGGGGTGGTCTGTAGGGTTTCGGGGGGCGCGACCCGGACCAATGCCCGTTCTCGGACGGCAGGTCGGGAGGTTTGCGCCTATCCTCGCCGACCTTGCAGCCCATGGACACGCCGAACCCCACCGATTCGAACGCGCCGCTTGCCTCGGGAGCCGCCGATGCCGGCACCCGCGCCGCGAAGCCACTCGTCGTGGTCACCGAGCATCTCGCCGACGAGGCGTCGGAGTGGCTCGCCAAGCGCTTCGAGGTCATCCACGCCGCGCCCACCTGCCCGCGCTTCGCCGAGGCGGCGGCCGACATCGAGGCGCTCGTCGTGCGCACCTACACCCGCGTCGACGAGCAGCTGCTCGCGGGCCTGCCGCGGCTCAAGGTCGTCGGCCGCGCCGGGGTGGGCATCGACAACATCGATGTGGCCGCGTGCCGCGCCCGCGGCGTGCAGGTGGTCTCGACGCCCGACGCCAACACCCAGGCGGTCGTCGAGTACGTGGTGTGCCTGCTGTGCGACGCGCTGCGTCCGAGGCTCTTCCTCGACGAGGCGGTCACGAAGCAGGAGTGGGACGAGCTCCGCCAGGACGTCGTCGGCCTCTGGCAGATGGACGAGCTCGTGCTCGGCATCCTCGGGCTCGGGCGGATCGGCAAGCGCGTGGCCGAGGTCGCGCGCGCGATCGGGTTCACCGTCGTCTACCACGACGTCGAGGAGATCCCCGAGGCGCGGCGCCACGGCGCGGAGCCGGTCGGCCTCACGCGCCTCTTCGCGGAGAGCGACGTCATCACCGTGCACATCGACGGACGGCCGGGCAACAAGGGCTTCGTCGGCCGCGAGCTGATCTCGTCGATGCGCCCCGACGCGATCCTGGTGAACACCTCGCGTGGCTGCGTGCTCGACACGGCGGCGCTCGCAGACTGGCTGCGCCTCAACCCCGCGGCGGCGGCGATGCTCGACGTGCACGAGCCCGAGCCGATCACCGACGCGAATCCCCTGCTGCCGCTGCCGAACGCGCATCTCGCGCCGCACCTCGCGAGCCGCACGATGACCGCCATGGACAACATGAGCTGGGTGGTGCGCGACGTCGCCGCGGTCCTCGAGGGACGCGCGCCGAAGTATCCGGCGTGGTGACGGTCGCGTGGTGACGGTCGCGTGGTGACGGTCGCGTGGTGACGGCCACGCGGCGACGGCCGCCCACCAACCGACGCGGTGACGGATGGAGTGACGGCCGCGCTCAGCGCCGCGTGCCGAGGACCGCGTTCGCGCCGAGCTCTTCCGCGATGCGCAGCAGCTGGTTGTACTTCGCGTTGCGGTCCGAGCGGCACGGCGCGCCGGTCTTGATCTGGCCGCAGTTGGTCGCGACGGCGATGTCGGCGATGGTCGCGTCCTCGGTCTCACCCGAGCGGTGCGAGAGGATCGCGCGGTAGCCCGAGCGGTGCGCGAGGTTCACGGCGGCGAAGGTCTCGCTGAGCGTGCCGATCTGGTTGACCTTCACCAGGATCGCGTTGCCGCACTTCTCGGCGATGCCCTTGGCGAGGAACTTCGGATTGGTCACGAAGAGGTCGTCGCCGACGAGCTGCACCTTCGCGCCGAGCCTCTCGGTGAGCTTGCGCCAGCCCGCCCAGTCGTCCTCGGCCAGGCCGTCCTCGATCGAGTGGATCGGGTACTTCGCGCACCACGACGCCCAGAGGTCGATGATCTCGTCGCTGGTGGCGACATGGTCGGGGCGCGACTTGAAGTAGCGGTAGCCGGTCTTGCCCACGGCCTTCGCCTCGTTCGAGAGCTCGCTCATCGCCGGGTCGAGCGCGATGAACACCTGCTCGCCGAGCTTGTAGCCCGACTTCTCGACGGCGATCGCGATGAGCTCGAGCGCCTCCTCGTTCGACTTGAGGTTCGGCGCGAAGCCGCCCTCATCGCCGACCGCCGTGGACAGGTGCTTGTCGTGCAGGACCTTCTTGAGGCCGTGGTAGCACTCGACGCCGCAGCGGAGCGCTTCCTCGAACGAGTCAAACCCCCCCTTCCCACACATGGGTTGGATCATGAACTCCTGCATGTCGACCGTCGAGTCGGCGTGCTTGCCGCCGTTCAGGATGTTCATCATCGGGACGGGCAGCGTCTTCGCCGCGACGCCGCCGAGGTAGCGGTAGAGCGGCTGGCGCGTGGCGGCCGCGGCGGCGTGCGCGACGGCCATCGACACGGCGAGCGTCGCGTTCGCGCCGAGCTTCGACTTGTTCTCGGTGCCGTCGAGCTCGAGCAGCACGGCGTCGATCCCCTCCTGGTCGGTCGCGTCGAGGCCGAACACCGCGGCGGCGATCTCGCCGTTCACATGCTCGACCGCCTTCGACACGCCCTTGCCCATCCAGCGCTTCTTGTCGCCGTCGCGGAGCTCGACCGCCTCGTGCTCGCCGGTCGACGCGCCCGACGGCACGGCGGCGCGGCCGCCCTGGCCTCCTTCGAGCACGACCTCGGCCTCGAGGGTCGGGTTGCCGCGGGAATCGAGGATCTGACGGGCGTGAACGGATTCGATGGTGAAGCTCATGGTGGTGTCGTTCCTTGGAGGGCTGCGGAGCCTACCACGACCTGCGCGTTCAGAGCCGGCGGATCTGATGGGTGTCGGCAGCGCGATCGGCGCCGACGAAGCCCCCCGCGCGACGCGAGTTTCCGATCCACGCCCCAGGCTCCGAACCTGCCAGCTCGCGGAACATCCAGTCAGCGGCAAGCGCCCCACGCATCGAGCAGGACGCCGATGTCTCGCGCATCGACTCCACCACTTGCGTCGAGATCGGCCAGGCAGTTGCCGCCGCCGCAGACGCCCCACGCTCCGAGCAGCGCTGCGAGATCGGACACGCCGACCGCACCATCAAGGTCGATGTCGGCGGGACAAGCCGCCCCGCAGGAATCGATGATCCCGATGCCAGAGCCGACCGACCCGGGTCGCGCGCGGAGGACGCCGTCGAGGTAGAGCGAGTCACGCCCGTCTCCGTCGAGATCCGCGACCCGCGCGCGCGACGCGCCGCCCGCGAGCCCCGATGCGGCCTCGAGCCAGCCGGCGTCCGTCTTGCGGAAGAGCGCACCTCTGCTGGCCGAAAAGGGATCCGTGGCGTGCAGGAAGACCGAGTCCTTTCCGTCTCCGTCGTCGTCAAAGGCAACGAGACCAGCACCCGCTCTGAAATCGAGGACATTGGCGATAGGCCCGAACTGCGTCCACGAGCCCGCGTCCCAGCGTTGCGCCAAGGCATCGCCCGTCGGCGCGTTCAGGTCGCCGAACGCGAAGAGGGACGCCGCGCCATCGCCGTCCTCGTCGAAAGCCTGCAGCGCGAACACATGGCCCTGCGCCACCGCGCCGAGATCGCTCCACTGCCCGGCCGACCACCTGCGGATCCGCTGGAACAGGGCGGAGGGGCTGCTGCTTCCGATCGCGGCGATCATGCTGGGCTGACCGTCGCCGTCGTGGTCGAAGGCGGTGATGGCGTTGATACGCTCGCCTCCCGCCCCCGGGTCGAAGCCCTGCCACACCGCGCCATCCAACCGCGCCAGGCGACCCACCGTCACGCCGTCGACACGCGTGAAGGAGCCGCCGGCGAAAAGGCTCGGCTGACCGTCGAGATCGTGGTCGATCGCGGCCAGCGTGCCGACGTATCCGCCGAAGCGCCCTGGAAGCGGCGTCCAGGTCCCACCCGAATTGGAGGGATGGAAGACGGCGATGGAGCGAACGGTGACGGAGCCCTGGAATGGCTCACCCGTGTCTCCCGCGGCGTAGAGCGAGTCGGCTCCGTCGCCATCGAGGTCCGCGACCAGCAGCGCCTCGACGCCGTTCGGCCAAGGATTGGGGAGTGCCTGCCAGACGAACCCATCGAAGACCGCGAGCCCGGGCGTCGGATTGCCGCCGGCGGTCGTGAAGTCGCGCGAACCTGTCTGATCGGTGAGGACGCGCGAACCCGCGACCACGAGCGACACGCGGCCATCGCCGTCGTGATCGAACAACGCCGAATCGCGCGTCGAGCCATTGAGGCCGATGCTGCTGGCCGCCACGCCGAGCGGTCCCCACGCATCGCCGTCGAAGGCCGCCGCCCGGTTGACGATGCTCGTGCCGACCGAGACGAAACCGCCGAATCCGACGAGCTCGACATCGCCGTCGCCGTCGACATCCTCGCCAAAAAGGCCCTTGGTAGGCCCCACATTGGAGTCGGGGAACCCCTCGCCGACCGCGGTCCACGCGCCTCGGTGCCAGCGCGCGATCCCAGCCGTAGGCGTGCCACCCACTCGGGAGAACCACCCTGCGGCCAACAGGACCGCGCCGCCGTCGGGCCCCACGGGTGCCGCCGCCACGAGGCGGATCCTGCCGTCACCGAGGCTCGGCGTCTCGCGGATGAACGCATCGCCAACGCCGCTCCATGACGTTCCATCGAAGGCGGCCACCTGCGGCGCGCTGCCGATGGGCACGTTGGAGAGATCACCGCCGGCGATCAGTTCGCGGTCGCCGTCGCCGTCGGCATCGACAACGCACATCGACCGGACGGTTCCACTCGTCAGGATCACGGGAGGCACGATTCCGGCGGCAGGCAGCCAGGCGCTGCCGTTCCAGCGGGCCATGCCCGAGGCGATCGTGACGCCGGCGACGCTCACATGCACCGTGGCGAAGAGCTCCTCGCGGCCGTCGCCGTCCGAGTCGAAGGCCGCAAGCGGAATCGAGGACGGATTGAAACCGGCAGGCGTGATCATGCCTGCGCTCGAGACACTCGCCCAACCCGAGGCGGTCCAGCGGACGACCCACGACGGCACGCTCACATCGGGAAACCAAGCCGACGCAAACAGTGTCGCGACACCATCACCATCGTCGTCGAGCACGACGGCGTCCGTGATTCCGTAGCCCGGCGCCCGACCGATCCAGGACGATCCATCCCATTCGAGCATGGTGAACTTCGTCCCGTCGGGCTCGGACTGCAGCCCGCCGAGGACGACCAGAGATGGCGCGCCATCGCCGTCGAGATCGGCGGCGAGGATCTTCGCCGCCTTGCCGAAGAACCGGGCGCCGAACGGTACCCACCGTCCGTCGACGAACTGGACAAGCCCCTCGAAGGCAGCGCCGGACGCCCCGCCAGCACCCGCAGCAAAGAGCGACGGCACGCCGTCGCCGTCGTGATCGACCGACCCCACCACCGACAACTCGGAGTCGAAGCCGATCGAGAGAGCGCACCCCTCGCGCCACGCCAGGTCCACGCAGCCGTCCTGCGCGAACGCGACCCGGCCCGGCGCATGCACGCTGGCCGCGAGGGTCGATGCGGCCAGGAACACCATCGATTGGGCTGCAGGTCGTCGGAAGGTCGGCATGGCAGAGTTTGTACGCAGTCCCGGACCCGATCCGAGAAATCGCGGAGGGAATTCGCAGAAAACTCGACGCATTGCTGCGGGAGGCGTGTTTCGATACGCTGCGGGCCGCGGTCTTATGAACGCCAACAAGTCAATCTCGTTGACACGGTTCGCAGTACAAGTACCCTGCCCGCCGCGCCATGCGCAGAAGGAAGTCCCGATGGCTGGAATCTACGACGAGGATCCAACCGACCTGCGTACACCCCGGAAAGCCAAGACGAAGGGCGGCGGCAAGCTGCTTCGGTTCGGCGAAGGGGTCCTGGGAACGCTTGGCGCACTCGCGGTCACATTCGTGGCCTGCTACGTCCTGGCGCTCGCCGTGCTCTGGATCGCAGGCCGAATGATCTCGATCGGCGGCGGCTCGGTCAGCCCGCTGATTGTGGCGGCTGTGCTCACCGGCGCCTTCTACTGGTACGACCGAAGCAATCCGTAGCACCGCCGTCTTCGTGCATACCACACGGGTCCGGCTCGCGCCGCACCGTCACTCCGGTGATCGATGCGCGCAGCGCCGCGTCTGGCGTCAGGCGTAGCTGTGCAGACCCGTAATGACGAAGTTGATCACGATCCAGTTGAAGAGCATGACCGCGGCGCCGATGACGGCGAGGATGGCGGTCCACATGCCCTTGTCCTTGACCTTGAGGCGGACGTGGACGAGGACCGCGAACACGATGAAGGTGTTCAGGGCGAACACCTCCTTCGGGTCCCAGCCCCAGGGGCGTCCCCACGAGTGGTCGGCCCAGATCGCGCCCATCACGATGCCCGCCCAGAGCAGGACGAAGGAGATCTCCATGAGCACCATCGTCACGCCGTCGAGGACCTCGCCGAGGCCCGCGCGGTTGCCCTCCATGCGCGCCTCGCCGTCGGGACCGGCCACGATCAGGCTGCCCGCGCCGCCGACGCGCGCGAAGCTCGCCGCGCCGCCGAGCATGCGGTGCCCGACGTAGAGCCCGCCCGAGACGGCGGCCATGAAGATGAGCACGTAGCTGAAGATGATCACGTTGGTGTGGATGTACAGCCAGACGTCGTGCAGCACCGGCATCATGTTGTTGATGCTCGGGTTGAGCTGCACGGGCAGGAAGTACGCCGCCATGAGGGCGACCATCGCGCTGACCGCCGCGCCGAGCGCGAACATGCTGTACATCGCCGTGCGCCGCACGAACCACTCGATGGCGATCGCGCCGACGGCGCCGAACCACGCCGCGGTCGTGACCGCCTCGAACATGTTCGAGTTCGGCCAGCGGCCGGCGATGTACCAGCGCAGCATCACCGCGAGCGTGTGGAGCGCGACGGCGGCGGCGAACACCACGAAGCCCGCGGTGCGCGCACGCGGCCATCGGTACACGAAGCCGAGCAGGAGCAGGATCGACGCCGCCATGTAGACGAGCCAGGTCTTCGTCATGTGGCCGTTCGAGAAGTACCAGTGCTCCCACGCCAGGCGGTCGCGCTGCGGGTAGCCCGCGGGGTCGATCTTCGGCAGCTCGGCCGCGAGCGCGGCGGAGGCGGCGTTCACGCCTGCGGCGTCGGCCTTGAGCCAGGAGTTGACGAGCGCCTTCCACGCGTCGGCGACCGCGGTGCGCGACGCCTCGGGGATGTCGGTCGGCGGCTCCGACTTCTCGGCGAGCAGCAGCATCGCCCCGGGGACCGGCTCCTTGCCGTCGGCGAACATCACCTCGGCGATGCCGTGCCAGGGCTGCTTGGGATCGCCGTCGCCGCGCGGCACCATGCGGAGCCGTGACAGCAGGAAGCGCGGATCCTTCACGTTGAGCGCGCTCTCGATGGCGTCGACGATCTTCGCGGTGCGGAGCAGGTCGCTCTGCATCTCGCGCAGCACCGAGAGCACCTCGGGCTTCGAGAGCAGCGTCTGCGAGATCAGGCCCGTCTTGCGGAACGCCTCCATCCGCGCGCCCATCTCGGGCAGCAGGTTGCCGGCGAGCACCGCGTCGGCGATGCGCGCGCGCGGCCCGGCGCCCTTCACGAAGATCACGTCCGCGTCGCGGTAGGCGTCGGGGCGGAACATCATGTCGAGGTAGGTGAACAGCGGCGACTGTCCCGCGATCTGCCGCGGGCCCGACACGAACGCCATGGTCTCGCTCGAGAAGCTCGACAGGCTCTTGAGGCGCCCGTCGGACTGCACCGCGATGGTGGCGAGCGGCGTCAGGTCGACACGCGCGGAGAACGGCTGGTCGGACGCTGCCGAGGACGCGTTCCCGCCCGACTGCTTCGCCGGGGTTGGCGCGGGCGCAGCCGTGGGAGCAGCCGTGGGCGCAGCAGCGGGCGCCTGCGCAGCGTCCTGCGCCGACGCGAACGCCGCACCCGGCATCGAGATGCACGCCAGGAATGCCGCGGCGACCGCGACCACCGCCCCTGCGAACGACGCGCGCACCGACGACCGACCGGAGCCACCGACGCGGGCGAGCGACCCGACGGCGCTCCGACCGCCGAACATCATGTTGGAACTCACGACGCGACCTTCCTTCCGAGCGATGCGCGCACCTCAGCCTGGCGGCGGCGCTTGATCATGGGCTTCACGTAGAACGCGTAGATCATGCCGGCGACCGCGATGCAGCAACCGAGCAGCTGCGTGTAGACGCCCTCGCGGTTGCCGACGCCGAGCACGGTGTAGTTGAGGCCCGCGCTCGCGACCTCGCCCTCGCGGGGCCGGCTGTCCGGCGGATCCCACTGGGCCTGGAAGTACCAGAGCCCGTCGTGCGTGACGGGGCTGTTGACGCTCACATCGACGGTCTCGCCCCACGCGCCCGCCTCGCCGCCATCGCGGAAGCGCAGCCGGCTCTTGTAGTCGCGGATCGAGCCCTGCTCGCCGGTGAAGCCGCCCATGTGCGAGGTCAGCACGAACTCGTCGAGCGCGACGTCGGTCCCGAGCGGGAGACGCTGGCGCGAGAAGAGCAGCTCGACCTCGCGGCCATCGGCCAGCCGCACCGTGCGCGGCTCGTAGGGCGCGCGGCGGAGCGCGTCGCGCTCGCTGTCGAAGACCCAGCGGGTGAACGGCATCCAGAATGCCTCGCCGCCCGGCACCTCGACGCGCATCTGCGCGAAGGTCTCCATCGCGTCGCGCTGGCGCTGCTCGCGCGGCACCACGAGCGGCTTGGTCTCGAAGACGCCGCGCACGAACAGCTGCTCGACCTTCACCGTGACGCCCGCGCCGATCGGCGCGGTCTCGCGCGGCTTCACCTCGGTCACGACCGGCTCGCTGCCGACCGCCGACACCACGCGCAGGCGTCCCTCCTCGGGACCGTGCGCGATCACCACCAGCGCGAGCCCGTTGCCCGGGTCGAAGGTGATGTCGATCGAGTCGTCCTCGAGCTTGGGCGCGCCATGGGCGTCGGAGGCGTCGACCTCCTTCACATCGCGCGTCAGGGCGGGGTTGTCGAACACCCAGCGGCGGAACAGCCCCTTCGGCGTGCGCACCTCGAGGATCGCGAGCGCGACCGTGCCGCCCGCGATCGGCACCGCGTCCTGCACGTTCACCACGCGGTACGCGTACGGCGCCTTGCCATCGACCTCGGAGCCCTTGATCTCGACGAACGGCGCGTCGGGGTTCGCGGCCGCGACCTCGCGGATCTGCTCGCGCACCTCGATGTTGCGGCCGGGGATGCGCACCACGATCGACGGCTGGCGGCGGAACCGCTCGAGCTGCTCCTCGTTCTCGAGCGCGACGAAGCGCAGGAGCCCGTCGTCCGCCCGCGATTCCTGCGGATCGCGCGCGATCAGCCGGTACGCCGCCCTCTGCCCGCGGTCGCTCGCCACCTCGACCATCGCGATCGGGTTGAACGGCGCGTTCGCACCGCCGTCGGCCACGCGGCTGCGCGGGATCGCGTAGCGCAGGTAGCCCGACACGCGGAACGCGACGTCGCGGAACGGATCGTCCGCGGCGACCGCGCCGACCTCGATGTCGATCGGGTCGACCGGCAGCAGCTCGTCGCCGCCCGACTGGAACACATGGTCTCGGCTCGAGATGTAGTCGTTGTAGAGCGGCAGGCCGTCGATCGGCCGCTGCGTCCACTCGGTCGCGCCCTTCGGCCGCAGGTAGAGCGCCCACGACTTCGCGAGGTCGTTGCGCAGGTAGAACCACTCCTGCGGGTCGTACTCGAGGCCCATCGCGAGCCCGTCGTCGTAGATCGGCTTGCCGGTCTCCTTCACCGACCGCTTGACCGGCTGGTTCGGATCGTTGGTGAAGATGAGGTCCTCGGTCAGCTGCGGATACCCCGCGAGCACCTGCCGCAGGTAGCGCTTGCCCGCGCGCTCGACGGCGACGGTCACGCTGTACGCGCGCTTGCCCTTGTCGTCGCCGGTCAGGAGCTCCCACGAGGGATCGACGCCGCGCACCTCGAACATCGTGCGGCCGGCGCCCTCGCCGAACTCGACCCGCTGCCCGGGCGACGCCACGAACTCGACGCGCTCGCGCTTCGACGATCCGTCCGCCTGCGCGACATCGAACTCGGCGACCACGCGGCGGCGCGCCACCGGGGTGTCGCCCTCGACCTTGAGCCCGAAGTAGATGAACGATCCGATGACGAGCACGATGATGCCCGCGTGGATCCCCCACACGCCGTAGTTGACCGGCTTGAACGGGATGCGGCGGATGGTCGTGACCACGATGTTGATCGAGATCAGGATCATCATCAGGTCGAACGGCCACCAGTGGAACCACTCGAACTCGGTCATCTCCAGTCCGCGCCACTGGCGGAGCTGGTCGTGCGCCCAGTTGTCGGCGCTGAAGATGTTCCAGCCGTCGCCCGCGAAGTCGGGGTAGACGATGCCCGCGGAGCCGATCGACGAGTAGACGAACAGGATCGCGAGCAGCCAGATGCCGAACTTCACGCTCGAGAAGAGGTCGAGGACCCACCCGGCGGCGCCCTGCCGCCACCATGGGAGGTTGGTTCCTGCTGCACGCTGGTCGGACGAAGTGGGCGGCGCTTGATCGGAAGGCGTCGTCATGGGTACCTGCGGGTCTTCGGTTCGGTCGCGGTCGGAGGGTCGGATGCTACGCGCCGCGGGGGAATCGCGTACCAGCCCGATCGTCCTCGGTTTGGCCGAGTGTGCGTTTGGCAACCCGATCCGACCGATGGACTATCATCGGCACCCCGCCGGAGGAACTCCATGCACCATCTGAAGACCGTCGCCATCACCGCCCTTCTCGCCACCGCCTCCTTCGCGTTCGCACAGCAGGACGCCGCGCCCGCAGCGAAGCCCGCGCAGGCCGCCCCGACCGCGCCTGCTGCGGCCGCGATGGAGTACTGCGTCTTCCGCACCACCAAGGGCGACATCGTCATCGAGCTCGACCGCGCGAAGGCGCCGGTCAGCGTCGAGAACTTCGTCGGCTACATCAAGGACGGCTTCTACGACGGGACCGTCTTCCACCGCGTCATCCCGAACTTCGTGATCCAGGGCGGCGGCTTCGACACCAAGTCGGTGCAGAAGCCCACCAAGGCGCCCATCGCCAACGAGTCGCGGAACGGGCTCAAGAACGCGCGTGGGACCCTCTCGATGGCGCGGACGAGCAACCCCAACAGCGCCACCAGCCAGTTCTTCGTCAACCTGAAGGACAACACCAGCCTCGACCAGCCCGCCTCGGGCGGCGCGGGCTACGCGGTGTTCGGCCGCGTGATCGCGGGCATGGATGTCGTCGACGCGATCGCGGCCGTCAAGCGCGGCACCCGCAACGGCATGAGCGACTGGCCTGTCGCGGACATCGTCACCACGAAGGCCGAGATGATCACCAAGTCGGAGGCCGAAGAGATCACGTCTGGCAAGGCCGCGGCATCGCCCGCTGCAGCCCCGAGCGCACCCGCCGCGGCACCGAGCGCTCCCGCCACCCCTGCCGCTCCGGCCGCACCGGCCGCACCGGCGGCTCCCGTCGCCCCCGGCACCGCGCCGAAGACCAAGCCCGGCCAGCCGGCGGCGCCGTCGATCTGAGCGCGACGCCCTGACCGCAGGACACGACAGAAACGCAGCGCGCGAGCCCAAAGCTCGCGCGCTGTGTTGTTCGCTGCATGTCCGGGCGCCCGCGCGCGGGGCGTTCGAGGCCCCCGCCGCGCGCTAGAAACGACGCCGCGCGTTCGAAACGACGCCGCGCGTCAGGCCTCGAACTTGATGCCCTGCGCGAGCGGCAGGTCCTTCGACCAGTTGATGGTGCAGGTCTGGCGGCGCATGTACTGCT
>JBMOGJ010000011.1:0-48417 GCA_049318425.1 Phycisphaerales bacterium
TGACCTCGTTGCCGAGCGCGCCCTTCGGCGCGTCGATGCCCCACTTCATGCCGTAATCGGCGCGGTTCAGGGTGAAGAGGCACTCGAAGCCGACCTTCTGCCCCGACGGCGCCTTGCCGACGCCGGTCACGGTGCAGTCGACCTCGATCGACTTGGTCACGCCGCGCAGGGTCAGGTCGCCCGTGACCGCGTAGTGGCGCTCGCCGAGCTTCTTCGCCGACTTCGACTTGAAGGTGATGGTCGGGAACTCGGCCTGGTTGAAGAAGTTCGGGCCCTGCAGGTTGCCGTCGAGCTTCTCGCTGCCGGTGTCGACCTTGTTCACCTGCACGGTGACGTCGAAGGTCGGCGCGGCGCTGTCGTCGAGCGGCCAGGTCGCGGTGCCCGCGGCCTCGTTGAAGCGGCCCCAGAAGTAGCCGGCGCCGAGGTGCTGGATGCGGAAGACCGCCATCGAGTGCACGGGGTCGAGGGTGATGCTCGCGGGCGCGCTCGCGGCGGCGGCGGCGGGCGCGGCGTCCTGCCGTGCGGCCGCGGGGGCGAGGGCGAGCGAGGCGAGAGCGATCGAGGCGACGGCGGCGGACGAGGCGACGAGAACGGTGGAAGCGCGGCGGATCATGGGTGACTCCTGATCGCCGCATCCTACAAGCCGTGGTAGCCTCGGGTGCATGCATCGCCGATTCCCGTGGATTCCCGTTGACCCTTCGCGCGCGACCGCGGTCGCGACGGCCGCGATGGCGGTCGCGGGGTGCACGACGACTCCGCCGAGGTTCCCCGACGACTGGGTCGGCTCGTGGCGAGGCTCGCTCGTCGTGCCCTCCGCCTCGGGCGCGCCGCAGGATGTCGTGATGGAGCTCGTCGTCGCGCGCACCGACGACCCCGCACGCCACGCGTGGACGATCGTCTACGACGGCCCCGCGGGCCGGCAGGTGCGCGCGTACGAACTGGTCACGCGCGACGCGGCCGCCGGGCGCTACGCGATCGACGAGAAGAACGGCATCGTGCTCGAGTCGAGCCACATCGACGGCGCGCTCTACGCGTGGTTCTCGATCGCGGGGTCGAACGTGCTCGTGCGCGAGGAGCTCGTGCGCGACGCGTTCGCGGACGACGCGATCTCGGTCGAGTTCGTGACCGCGCTCGACCGCGACACCAAGACGACGGGCCCGGCGGGCGAGGCGCGGAGCCTCGTCCCCGTCAGCGTGCAGCGGGCGATGCTGCGGCGGCAGGCACCGTGACGCGGCGCAGCACGATGCGCTTGTAGCCGCCGGTCTCGTGGACGACGCCGATCTCGCCCGACGCGAGCTGCACGGGCAGGCTGTAGGCGAAGCCCTCGGGCTCGACGAGCACCTTCTGCGGCCAGGTCGCGCCGCCGTCGCGCGAGATCCACATGGTGCCGAGCGCGCGGCGCGAGGGGCTGTCGCAGCCGGTGAAGACGACGATGGATGCATCGGGGGTCGACGCGCCGAGGATCGTCGCATCAAGCGCGAGCACGCCGCCCATGCACTGCGGATCGGGCAGCTCCGCGATGTCCGAAAGCCGCGACCAGGTCGCGCCGCCGTCGGTCGACACCGCCTGCGTGCGCAGCTTCGGGCCGAGGTGCTGGCGCGCGTTCAGCACGACGCTCCCGTCGGCGCGCTCGAACATCTGCACCTCGTTGCCGACGCCCTTCTCGTCGTCGGGCGCGGGATCGCCGAGCTTCCAGCTGTCGCCGCCGTCGTCGCTGTAGGCGGCGTACACGCGCCACTGGTCCGGCGGCCCCTCGTTGAACGGCATGATCACGCGGCCCTTGTGGGCGCCGCGCGCGAGCTGGATGCCGATGCCGGGGCCGGTCGCGACGCTGGTCGCGCGCGTGGCGCGCTTCACCTCGCGGGTGACCTCGCGCGGCGCGCTCCAGGTGTCGCCCGCGTCGTCGCTGTGCATGACGAGGGTGCGGCAGATGCGGTCCTTGCTGGCGTCCTTGTCTGCGACCTTGTCTGCGTCCTTGCCGTCAGCCTTGCCGCCGTCCGCCACGTCGTAACCCGCGATCACGCAGCCTTCGCCGCAGCCCTCGGGGTACGACTGGAACATCAGCAGCACACGCCCCGCGTGCGCGCCCGAGGCGACCTCGACCACGCAGGGATTGTTGAGCGACCGGCCGGGGAGGTCGCAGATCGTGCGGTACGGGCCGAAGGTCGCGCCGTCGTCGTCGCTCACGCGCAGCACGAGGTCGTTGGTGCCGTTGTCGGCGAGATTCCCGCGGCCCTCGGCGAAGGCGAGCAGGCGTCCGCGCCGCGTCGCGGCCGTGATGCGGGTGATCGCGGGAATGCGGTAGACGGGGTAGCCGCCCTCGCCGCCGACGAAGATGTCGACGCTGGTGGTGGCGGTCGCCGTGGGCGACTCGGGCGGAGCACCCATCACGGATACCGCGACGCCCGCGCCCGCGCCGGCGGATGCGACCGCAGCGGCCGAGGCGCCACTGCACGGTACGGCGAAGGCGAGGACTGCGGCGATCGTGACGGTGCCGCTGGCGGCGACAAGACGCGGGATTCGTGCGCTCATCGCCGCAGTATGGCATGCGCGCGCCGCGCGCGGAAGTCGTCCGCGAGGACGGCTCCCTGATCGACTCCGATGCGCGCGATGCACGGGCGACACGCTTGTCTTCCGCATCGGCGCTTCTAGGGTCGCTGCCACGGCACCGCGTGTCGGAGCTGCGCGCCTCGTCGGCGCCGGCGCGATCCGCGGCCGCCACTCGACACAGGAGGATGGAATGCGGATGGGAACTTCAATCGGCCTGCGGGCCAGCATCGCGACCGTCGCCGTCGCGACCATCGGCGGCGCCGCGCAGGCATCGCTGCTTTCGTTCATTTCGGCGCCCGAGTACTCGAACCCCGGGTCCTTCACCGGCACGATCGAGTGGATCTGCCCGGAGGACAGCGACGAGGACGCGACGGGCACGCTCATCTTCAGCCTCAACAACACCACGGCGCCCGAGGACGGCGGCTTCCTCACCGGATTCCTCTTCCGCGTGACGAACGACGACCTCAAGCTCTGCTACCTGAGCGGCCTGTCGGGCTGGGACGGCGTGAACAACGTCAACGGCGGTGGCGGCTTCGGCCATTTCGACTTCGGCGCCGCGGTCGACGGCAACTACAACGGTGGCGGCAACTTCGACCTCGGCATCGCCGCGGGCGACAGCGGCACCTTCGCGTTCTCGGTGAAGGGCGACAAGAAGAAGCTGTGCGAGCTCACCGCGCACGACTTCTTCGACGAGTCGGAGGGCTACGGCTTCGTGGCGCGCTTCCGCGACTTCACGCCGGGCTCGGGCGGCAACGACCGCGTTCCGGGCGTGATGCCGTCGCCGGGCGCGTTCGCGCTCGCGGCGATGTCGGGACTGGCGACGCTCCGCCGTCGGCGCTGAGCGCCGCAAGGCCAGCACAACCCGGGGCAGGACACCGCGCGCGGGGCCACCATCGCCTCGCGCGCGGTGCTTCCATGGGCGTGGCGTTTCACCGTGCTTTCGCCGCTTCGCCTTGCCGTCCGCACGATTGGCGCGCACACTGAAGCGATGCCTCGACGTTCCGCCCCCCGCTCCGCGCGCGCGCTCCTCCTCTCCGCGACCACGATGTGCGCGACCACGTTGTGCGTGGCCACGGCGCCCGCGCTCGGCGACGGCTCGCTGCCCGGTCCGTTCCCCGTCTCGCAGCGGACGGTCACGGTCACCCGCGCCAACGGCACGACCTTCAGCGCGCAGATCCGCTACCCGGCGACCGCCGTCGCCGCCAACGCGCCCTTCGCGGCGGGCGCGGCGCCGGCACCGGCGATCAGCTTCGGCCACGGCTTCCTCAGCGCGGTCGACCTGTACGACTCCACGATGGATCACCTCGCGAGCCACGGCTACATCGTGATCGCCACCACCAGCGAGGGCGGGCTGATCCCGAGCCACGCGAACTTCGCGCTCGACATCCGGCAGTGCCTCACCTGGCTCGAGCAGCAGGACGCCACCGCGGCGAGCTGGCTGTTCGAGGCGGTCGACCAGGGCGCGTTCGGCGTCTCGGGGCACTCGATGGGCGGCGGCGCCTCGGCGCTCGCGGCGGCGGCGGACACGCGCATCCGGTGCCTCGCCACCCTCGCGGCGGCGGAGACGAATCCGTCCGCGAGCGCGGCGGCCGCGTCGATCCAGCGCCCTGCGTGCTTCATCGTCGGCTCGCAGGACGCGATCGTGGCGCCCGCGACCACGCAGAACCAGTTCAACGCCTGCGACGCGCCGCGCGTGTTCGCGTCGATCACGGGCGGCTCGCACTGCGGCTTCATCGACAACCCGATCATCGCGTGCGACTCGGGCACGCTCGCGCGGGCGGACCAGCTCGCGCGGACGCGCGCGCTGCTGCTGGGCTTCTTCGACACGCACCTGCGCGGCAACGCAGCGGGCTTCGCGCAGGTGTGGGGCGCGGCCGAGCCGCCGTCCGGCACCACGCGCACGCGCGATGCGCGCATGAGCAGCGCGCTCTCGACGAACACGCTGGAGGGCTCGCTCGACACGGTGCTGCCGGTCGTCGTCTCGATCACGAACACGGGGCCCGATGCGACGGCGTTCCGCCCGCGCGCGACGGCCTCGGGACTGTCGATCGAGTTCGATCCCGCCGAGACGCCGGTGCTCGCCGCGGGCGCGTCGACGCAGGTCACCGCGTTCGTGCGCGCGACGGCCGCCGGCGTCTACTCGGCCGCGATCGACCTCGTGCGCGTGCGCGACGGCGCGGGCCAGAGCCACGCGCTGCAGGCGACCTTCACCGGCGGCAGCGGCGTCTCGCCCGACCTGAACGGCGATGGCGTGGTCGACGCGCAGGACCTCGCGTCGCTCCTCAACAGCTGGGGCGCCTGCAAGGGCTGCCCCGCCGACTTCGACGGCAGCGGCGCGGTCGACGCCGCGGACATCGCGGTCATGCTGAACGGGTGGGGTTGAGGCGTTCCACCGTCTTCCCGCTGAAAAAGACACGCGGGGCCGGCACGTCTCTCCGACGGCCGGCCCCGCGTGCATGCACGGTCGGGATCACTGCAGCCGGTACTCGCCCGGCTTCCGCAGGAACGGCTTCGGCGCGTCGCCGGGCAGCGCGATGGTCTTGGGCATCAGGTCGAGCTTCGACTTGTTGACCATGAAGTCCCAGGTCGCGACCTGGCCCGAGTAGGCCGACTCGCGGCCCATGACGGCCATCATCGAGCTCTCGGCGGTCTGGCGCAGCTCGACGATCGGCTTGCCGGCGACGATCGACTCGACGAGCTCCTTGTGCTCCTGGCGGTAGGCGGCGCCGAGGCTGCCGGGGATCTTGAAGAGCTCCTTGCCGCTGCGGTCGGTGATCAGCGTGCCGCCGTCGAACGCGCGCAGGTACGCGATGCCCTTCGAGCCGTAGACGACGTTGTCGAGCTGGTTGTCGGCGTTGGCCCAGTGGCGGCCGGTGAACGAGCAGATGCGGCCGTCTGCGAACTCGAAGTCGCAGGAGACCGAGTCCCACATCTCGCTGTCGGCGGGACGGTTCCAGCGGCTGCCCGAGGCGAACGCGCGCACCGGCGGGCCGCCCATGACCCAGTGGATGATGTCGATGTTGTGCACGGCCTGCTCGGCGATCTGGTCGCCCGAGAGCCAGATGAAGTGCATCCAGTTCCAGATCTGGTACTCCATGTCGCTCATGCCGGGCTTGCGCTCGCGGTACCAGATGCCGTTCGAGCAGTAGCGCGCGGTCATGCCGACGACCTCGCCGATCATGCCCTCGCGGATGCGCTTGATGCCCTCGACGAAGCTGGTCTGGCGGCGGTACTGCGTGCCGGTCACGATCGCGGTGCCCTGCGCGAGCGCCTTGTCGTGCGCAGCGCAGCAGGCGTGGTAGCCCGCGGTGTCGACGCACACCGGCTTCTCGGCGAAGATGTGCTTGCGCGCCGCGACCGCGGCGGTGATGTGGACGTGGCGGAAGCCCGGGGCCGTCGCGAGGATGACGAGGTCGACGTCCTTCAGGTCGAGGACCTTCTGGTAGCCGTCGATGCCGCCGAAGATGCGGTCGTCGGCGACGTCGACGCGCTTCGCGCCGTCCTTCGCGTTGTGGGCCTCGGCCAGCGCGTCGCGCACGCCGCGCGCCTTCTCGATGTCGAGGTCGGCGATCGCCACGATGCGCACGTTCGGGTTGATGCTGAGCGAGTCGTTCGCGGCGCCCGAGCCGCGGCCACCGGCGCCGATCAGGCCGATGTTGATGGTCTTGCCGGGCGACGCGGCCTGGATCGACTCCCAGGCCCCGAAGCCCGACGGGGCCACGAGGCTGGCGGCGCCCACGGCGGCGGTTGCGGCGAGGAAATCACGACGGGACGGATCGTTCATCATTGCTCCTTCATGGCGCGTGTTGCGCGAGCGCCCAAGATAGCGCGCCACGCACCGATGTCGATGCGTGGCGCGCGGGATTCGCGGCAATTGCCGTTCTCAGTGGCCGGACTGCGGCGCCTTCGCGCCCGGGTGCGTCGGCCGCCCGAACAGCTTCTCGCGCAGCCCCATGATCATCACGAAGAGCGTGGGCACGACGATCTGGTCGACCACCACCGCGCCGAGCATGCCGCCGAGCACGACGGTGCCGATCGAGCGCCGGCTCATCGCGCCCGCGCCCGTCGCCACCACCAGCGGCAGGATGCCGAGGATGAACGCGAAGCTCGTCATCAGGATCGGCCGCAGGCGCAGCTTCGACGCGTTGACCGCGGCGTCGAGCACCGATTCGCCCGAGTAGTACCGCTCCGCCGCGAACTCGGTGATCATGATCGCGTTCTTCGCCGCGAGTCCGACGAGCATCACGAGGCCGATCTGCGCGTACGTGTTGAGCGCGATGCCGGTGAGGTGGAGCGCGACCAGCGCGCCCAGCACCGCGAACGCCACCGCCAGCAGCACGTTGAACGGCAGCGCCCACGACTCGTACTGCGCCGCGAGCAGCAGGAACACCGCGACCAGCGCGAGGCCGAAGATCAGGCCCGCGTAGCCGCCCGACTCGATCTCCTGGTAGGTCGTGCCCGTCCACTCGTAGGTGAAGCCGTTGGGCAGCGTCTCGGCCGCGACCTCGGCGACCGCGCGGATCGCGTCGCCCGAGCTGTAGCCGGGCGCGGAGTTGCCGTTCACCTGCACCGTGTTGAAGAGGTTGTAGTGGGTCGCGTTGTCGGTCGCGGTGCCGAGCGAGAGCTTCGCGACCGCGGACAGCGGCACCATGCCGCCCTGCGCGTTGCGCACGTGGATGTTGAGGATGTCCTCGACGCCCATGCGCTGCGCGGCCTCGGCCTGGATCATCACGTTGTAGACCTGCCCGAACAGCGTGAAGTTGTTCACGAACGCCTGGCCGAGGTTCTGGCCGAGCGCCGCGTACACGTCGCCGATGGCGACGCCGAGCAGCTGCGTCTTGGTGCGGTCGACCTCGAGCCGCACCACCGGCACCGCGTCGCTGAACGGCGAGTTGAGGCCCGACAGCTCGGGCCGCTTGCGCGCGGCCGCGACGAACTCGCGCGCGACCTCGGCGAACCGCGCGAAGCCGACGCCCTGCGCGTCCTGGAGCTGCAGCTGCCATCCGCCCGCGGCGCCGAGGCCGGCGATCGGCGGCGGCGGCACCGGGAACACGTTCGCCTCGGGGATCTCGCGCAGCTGCGGCAGCGCGCGCAGGATGATCGCGCGCGCGTTCTGCGTGCGCGGATCGCGCTCCTCCCACGGCTTGAGCGTGACGATGAGGAACGCCGAGTTCGTCTGCGAGGTGCCGGTGAGGAAGTTGAATCCCTCGATCTGCAGCACGTTCACCACCGACTCGTCGGACGCGGCGATCTGGCGCGCCGTCTCGCTCACCGCGACCGTGCGCGGCAGCGACGCGCCCGGCGGCAGCTGCACGCCGATGAAGTAGTAGCCCTGGTCCTCGTTCGGGATGAACGCCGTCGGCGTCCGCGCCAGCATGACCGCGATGGTCGCGACCGCGGCGACGAACACGCCCGCCACGATGTACCAGTGCACGCCGAACCAGTGGATGACCGTGCCGTACTTCTCGCGCAGCCAGTCGAAGAAGCGGTTGAAGAGCACGAAGGGCGGGAAGGTCGTCGGACCGTGCCCCGGCTTCAGGAACACCGCCGACAGCGCCGGCGACAGCGTGAGCGAGTTGACCGCGCTCAGCACGATCGAGAACGCGATGGTGAGCGCGAACTGGTTGTACAGCTGGCCGGTCATGCCCGGCATCAGCGCCGCGGGGATGAACACCGCCAGCAGCACCAGGCTGGTCGCGACGATCGGGCCGGTCACCTGCGCCATCGCCTTCACGGCGGCCTCGCGCATGTCCTTCTCGCCGTTCTCGACCTGGTGGTAGACGTTCTCGACCACGATGATCGCGTCGTCCACCACGAGGCCGATCGCGAGCACGAGCCCGAGCAGCGTGAGCGAGTTGATCGAGAAGCCGAACGCCGCCATCACCGCGAAGGTGCCGACGATCGACACCGGGATCGCCACCATCGGGATCAGCGTCGCCCGCCAGTCCTGCAGGAACACGAAGATCACGATGAGCACCAGCACCGCCGCCTCGACGAGCGTCTTGATGAGCTCGTCGAGCGACGCCTGCACGAACAGCGTGGTGTCGTAGGCGACCTCGTGGGTCACGCCCGGCGGCAGCATCGGCGACAGGCGCTCGATCTCCTCGCGCACGCGCTGCGCGACCTCGAACGCGTTCGCGTCGGGCAGCTGGTACACGCCGATCAGCGCGGCGCCCTTGCCGTTGTAGTGCGAGGTGCTCGAGTAGAGGTACGAGCCCATCTCGGCGCGGCCGATGTCGCGGATGCGCACCACCGCGCCCGAGTCGCCCGTGCGCACCACGATGTCGTTGAACTCGTCCTCGGTCACCAGGCGGCCCTGCGTGGTGAGGCTGAACACGAACGCTGGCCTGTCGCTGCTCGGCTCGGCGCCGATCGATCCGATCGCCGACTGCTTGTTCTGCGACTGGACGGCCTTCATCACGTCCGACGGGGTGAGCCCCATCGCCGCGAGCTTCGCGGGGTCGAGCCACACGCGCATCGAGTACTGCTCGAGGCCGAAGATGGTCACCGCGCCCACGCCCGGCAGGCGCTGCAGCGCCGGCGCGACGGTGATGTCGGCGAGGTTGGTGAGGTAGCGCGAGTCGTACGCGCCGTCGGGCGAGCGCAGCGCGGCGACGATCGTCATGTTCGACGACTGCTTGGTCACCGTGATGCCGAGCTGCTGGACCTCGGGCGGCAGCTGCGAGAACGCCTGCTGCGCGCGGTTCTGCACGTCGACCGCGGCGATGTTCAGGTCGTAGCCGACCTCGAAGGTGCAGGTGATGATCGACTGGCCCGTGCTCGTCGAGTTCGAGCTCATGTACAGCATGCCCTGCACGCCGTTGATCTGCTGCTCGAGCGGGCTGGTGACCGCGTTGGCCACGGTCTCGGCGTCGGCGCCGTTGTAGACGGCGCTCACCTGCACGGTGGGCGGCACGATGGTCGGGAACTGCGCGATCGGCAGCGTGAACATCGTCGCCACGCCGGCGAGGAGCATGATGAGCGCGATGACCGTCGCGAAGATCGGCCTGCTGATGAAGAACCGCGACATGGCTGCTCCTTACTTCGTCGGTTGACCGTTCGGCGCGCCCGGCGCGGCGCCGGCCTGCTGCTGCTGCTGCTCGACCACCTTCGCGCCCTCGGTCAGCTTCTGGCCGCCCGCGACCACGATGCGGTCGCCCGCGGCCACGCCGTGGACCACGCCCACGCGGTCGTCCTGGCGCACCGAGAGCTCGACGCGCACGTTCTCGGCGGTGCCGTCGGACTTCACGCGCCAGACGAAGAAGTCGGTCTCGCGCGCGACCAGCGCCGCGGTCGGCACCATGACCACGCCCGGGATCTCGCCGAGGTCGACCTTCACGTTCGCGAAGGTGCCGGGGCGGAACGCGCCTTCCGCGTTGGGGAACGACGCGCGCAGCGTGATCGTCGAGGTCGACGCGTTCACGGTGTTCGACGAGAAGGTGATCGTGCCCGCCGCGGCGATCGACTCGACGCCGCCGTACACGACGGTGGCCGACACGGGACCCTTCGCCATGTGCCCGCTGATGAGCGGCCACTCGGTCGCGCTCGGGCTGAACTCGGCGTACATCGGGTCGAGCTGCACCAGCTGGTTGAGCTGCACGGTGTAGCCGGGGCCGACCATCTGGCCCTCGTAGGCCATGCTCTTGCCGAGCAGGCCGTCCATCGGCGCCTCGATGCGGCAGTACGAGAGGTTGAGCCGCGCGGCCTCGGCCTGCGCGCGCGCCGCGTCGACCGACGCCCGTGCGGCGGTGAGCTGCGCATCCGACTGCGCGCGCTTGGTCTCGAGCTGGTCGAAGGTCTGCTTCGAGATCGCGCCCGACGCCGCGAGCGGCCGGTTGCGGTCGACGTCGCGCGCGGCGAGGTCGAGCGCCGCCTGCGCCGAGGGCACCTGCGCCTCGGCCTGCGCGAGCGCGGCCTGCGCCTGCGCGAGCGACGCCTGGAACGGCTTCTCGTCGATGGTGTAGAGGAGGTCGCCGGCCTTCACCGCCGCGCCGTCGGCCACATGCTGCGTCTCGAGGAATCCCGCGACGCGCGCGCTGATCGCGACCGGACGCACGCTGGTGGTCACGCCGGGATAGGTCCGGATGCGCTTCACCGACTCGGCCTCGGCCTTGATCGTGCGCACGGTGATCGCCTCGGGCGCCGCGGGCGCCGCCGGGTTCCCGCCGCAGGCGGACAGAACCGCGAGCGTCGCGCATCCCGCTGCGCACGACATGCACCACGCTGCGCAAGACATGCACCACGCCGCGCACGACATGCACCACGCTGCGCACGCGAGGCCGCGCGCCGCCACGCCCACCGGACCGGTCGTCTTCATCCGCTTCATCGTGATTCCTTGCTCGGCTTCTCGGCCGTGGCCACCACCTGCTCGTCCTCGCTCCATCCCGCGCCGAGCGCCCGCTGCAGGGCCACGAAGCCCTGCACCACGCCCGCACGCGCCTCGACCGCGGAGTTCTCCGCATCGAGCGCCGACCGCTGCACGTCGAGCAGCGTCGAGAAGTCGGTCACGCCCGCGTCGTACTGCTGCTGCGCGAGCGCGAGCGCCTGGCGCGCGCTCCCGAGCGCCGCGTCGGCACGCGCGTGCGTCTCGCGCGCCTGCACGAAGTCGCCCACGCACGCGCTCACGTCGCCGACCGCGGCCAGCACCGACTGCCGGTACTGCGCGAGCGCGCCCTCGGCCTCGGCGCGCTGCTGCCGCACCGCGCTCTCGATCTTGCCGCCGGTGAACAGCGGCAGGTAGAGCGACGGACCGATGCTGTACGCCTTGTTGGACAGGTCGTCCAGCCCGTCGAGCCCGTTGGCCGCGATGTAGAAGTTGCCCGACACGGTGAGCGTCGGCAGCCGCTGCGCCTCGGCCACGCCGATCGCCGCCGTCGCCGCGAGCAGCCGCTGCCGCGCCGCGCGCACATCGGGCCGCCGCGCGAGGATCTCCTCGGGCAGGCCGATGCCCGCGACATCGGGCGCCGTGGGCAGCTCGCGCGGCTCCGCGACCGTCGGCGCCATCTCCGCCGGGTTCGCGCCGCACAGCACCGCGATCGTCGAGATCGACGAGGAGATCCCCGCGTCGACCTGCGGGATCTGCGCCTCGACGCCGTCGAGCGCCGCCTGCGCGCGCGCGAGGTCGAGCGCGTTGGTCGCACCCGCCTCGTAGCGCGCCTTCACGAGGTCGCGCGAGCTCGCGAGCGCGTCGCGGTTCGCCACCAGCACCACGCGCTGCGCCTGCAGCGTGCGCAGCTGGAGGTACGACGACGCGACCTGCGAGCGCACCGAGACGAGGGCGTCGCGCAGCGTGTCGACCTGCGACGCCGCGGTCGCCTGCGCGGCCTCGACCTGTCGCTTCACACCGCCCCAGAGGTCGATCTCCCACGCCGACATGCCGACGCCGTACGCGTAGGTGTCGTAGGGCTCCACGCGCACGCCCGCCGCGGCGAGCTGCGCGATGTTGGTGAGCGTGCGCGTGTACTGCGCGCCGGCGCCCACGCTCGGCCAGAGGTCGGCCTCGCTCGCGCCGACGGCCGCGTAGGCCGCGCGCACATTGGCGATCGCGGCCGCGAGCGACTGGTTGCGCTCCTCGGCGCGCGCGATCAGGCCGTCGAGCACGGGATCGCCGAGCGGCTCCCACCAGCGCGGCGCCGGCTGCCGCGACGGATCGACCGCGCCGCCCTGCACGGGCAGCAGCGCCCCCGCCGGCGGCGGCTCGGTCGCGGGCGGCTCCTTGGGACCCGCCGTGCACGACGCTGCGAGGAGAAAGAGCCCGGCCGCGGCCATGCGCCGCACCGAGCTCGTCGGAATGTTCATCGATCGCTCGGGACGGAGCATCCGCCCATGCTAACGCACGGGGGCGCCGCCACGGCGCGCTTCAGGCGCCGTCACTCGACATCGTCGATGTTCTTGTAGCGCACGTTCGCGAGGGCGATGCTGATGCCGGCCATCAGGCCCGACTGGTCGCCGACGTACACGATCACGCCGTCCGTGAACTGCGCATCGGCGGCCGCGCCCTGGTCGGCGGCCACCGCGGTGGCGCTCACGTCGCCCGTCCACTTGCCGTCCTTGAAGCGGCGCATGGTGGCCTCGTCCTCGAGGATCATGGCCATCTTGAAGCCCTGCGCGCCCAGCTGCAGGCCGAACGAGCCGCGGCTCAGCGCCGCCCAGCCGACCTGCGTGCCGCTCGCGTTGAACACCGCGCCGCGGCCGAACGTGCCTCCGAAGAAGACCGCGCCCGCCTGCCCGACGCTCGGGAAGATGATGTAGCCGCCGCCGTCGGCGACCTGCCGGTCGAAGCTCTTCACGTTCGACGAGAACCACTTCTTCGCCGCGTCGCTCTCGGTCTTGAAGCTCTCGCGGTTCTCCGCCTTCGGCGCGACATGGCACGCGGCGAGCGGGATCGAGGCGAACAGGGCGGCGGCGAGCGTGACGATCAGGTTTCGGTTCATGGTGGCTGGATTCCGTTCCGACGACGGGCCGCGCTCGAGAAGATCGATGCGGGCGGCCGATGCGGGCGGGAGTGTAGCCACCGCGCGGCGCTGCATCGCGCGAGGCCATTCCTGCGAAGATGCCACCCTCCCGCGGGCTACGCCGGCCGCGGGGTCTTCCGACCGTTCCCTCGAGCGACCATGCCTCTCCTCCACGACGCCGTCACCCTCCGCGGGCTCGTCTGCCCCAACCGAATCTTCATGGCGCCGCTCACGCGGCAGCGCGCGAAGGCGCCCGGCGATGTGCCGGGCGAGCTGCAGGCCGAGCACTACGCGCAGCGCGCGGGCTTCGGCGCGATCATCACCGAGGCCACCCAGATCTCGCCCGAGGGCAAGGGCTACCCCAACACGCCGGGCATCTACTCCGACGAGCAGGTCGCCGGCTGGCGGATCGTCACCGACCGCGTGCGCGCCGCGGGCGGACGGATGTTCCTGCAGCTCTGGCATGTCGGCCGCGTGAGCCATGTGTCGCACCAGCCCGAGGGACGGCCACCCGTCGCGCCGGTCGCGGTGCGCTCGAAGGGCTACGTCTCGATCCGCCACCCCGACGGCCGGCGCGAGCGCGTCGAGGCCAGCATGCCGCGCGCGCTCGAGACCAGCGAGATGCCGCGCCTCGTCGCCGACTTCGCCCACGCGGCGGCCTGCGCCAAGGCCGCGGGCTTCGACGGCGTCGAGGTGCACGCGGCGAACTCGTACCTCATCAACCAGTTCCTCTCGGGTTCGCTCAACACGCGCGACGACGCCTGGGGAGGTTCCATCGAGAACCGCATGCGCCTCCTGCTCGAGGTGGTCGACGCCGTGGGCGAGGCGTTCTCGTACGCGCGCGTGGGTGTGCGGCTCTCGCCGATGGGCAGCACCAACGACCTGTCCCCCGCGCCCGACGACGAGGAATGCATGCGCCGCGTGGCCGAGGCGCTCGGCGCGCGCCGACTCGCGTACCTGCACCTGTTCAACCACCACTGGCCGAAGGAGCGGTGGAACGGCCCATTCACCGAGTCGCTCTGCCGCGACATGCGCGCGCGCTTCGACGGACCGGTCGTGCTCAACGGCTACGGCGGCGATGTCGCCGCGGCGCAGAGCGACCTCGACCGCGGCCTCGGCGACGCCGTGGCGTTCGGCAAGCTCGCGATCTCGAACCCGGACCTGCCCGCGCGCCTCGCCCGCGGAGTGCCGCTCGCGCCGTGGGACGACACGACCTTCTACGGCGACGACGCGCGCGGATACAACGACTATCCGCGCGCGACCTGAGTCTCCGATACAACACGCGCATGTCGGCCGCGCGAACCCCCCGCCACCTGAAGCTGCTGCGTGCCTACGAGACGCCGCACTGCCCGGGATGCGGCTTCGACCTGCACGGCCTGCCCGCGGCGGGAACCTGTCCCGAGTGCGGCACGGCGTACGACCCGGCGAAGTGCGCGGCGATGCGCCGCGGGCCGGAGGTGCTGCCCGCGATCGCGTTCGTGTTCGGTCCGCTGTTCATCGGCGCGCTGGTGGCGCTCGCCTCGTTCATGAGTTTCGTCGCGCCGTTCAACTTGATCGGCGAGCCCGCGGGCGAGGTGGGGGCGTTCGTCTTCGCCGGCGTCGGTTACTTCGGCGTCTCGGTCGGGACGATGTTCACGTGCTGGCGCGGGATCGTGCTCGTGCAGGCGGTGCTCGCGGCGCAGCCCGCGGCGCGCGAGGAATCGGTGCGCTCGCGCGTGCTCGGCTGCCTCGGCACGGGCGTGCTCGGCGTCGTCGGCGTCCTCGCGCTCGGCTGCACGGTGCTCGGCGTCTTCATCGCCGGCGCATGCCTCGTCGGCATGTAACCCACCCACACCCCCTCCCCACGCGCCCCCCCTCCCACCTGTACCCGCAGACGACCGCGTACTGGCGGGTACTGCACGGTCGCTGGCGGGTACGGTCGCGATGGAGATATGTGTGCAATCCGGTACCTGGTACCTACCAGCCAGTGGCGGGTACAGACCGGTAGTTGGCAGGTACGCGTGGGTGCGCGTGGGTGCGCGTGGGGGGGATCGTCTTGCGCCGCGGCGGATCGCCTGCTCCACTGAGCTCGTGCACCTCAAGTCGACCACCAGCCGCTGCCCGCGATGCCTCGCGCGGATTCCCGCGGACATCGCGCAGCGCGCCGACGGCACCGTGGTCATGACCAAGACCTGCGCCCAGCACGGCGCGTTCGAAGCCATCCTCGCGACCGACCCCTCGCGCTACTACGCGTCGCGCGGCACCGGCTCCTGCTGCGATCCCGCGTCCGGCTGCTGCGCCCCCGCGAACCCGCACGCGACCGACCCCTTCGAGCGCCTCTCGACCTGCGTCGCCCTCATCGAGATCGTCGAGAGCTGCAACCTCGCGTGCCCGACCTGCTTCGCGTCGAGCCCGCACGGCGTCGGCGACGACCTCGCGTACACGCCCTCGCGCGACGTCCGCCAGCGCATCGCGGGCGTCGTCGCGCGCAAGGGCTTCATCGACATCATCCAGCTCTCGGGCGGAGAACCCACGCTGCATCCCGAGTTCCTCGAGATCCTCGAGTGGTGCATCGCGCACCCGAAGATCGGCTACATCCTCGTCAACACCAACGCCGTGCGCGTCGCGACCGACGCGGCGTTCCGCGAGAAACTCGGCGAACTCCGCCGCGCGCGGGGCAAGTTCGAGCTCTACGTCCAGTTCGACGGCGTCCAGGAGGAAGGCCAACGCGAACTCCGCGGCGCAGACCTGCGGAACATCCGCGAGACGGCGATCGACGCCGCCGGCGCACTCGGCGTCCCGAGCACCCTCGCGATGACCGTCACCGAGGAAACCATCGGCTTCCTCGGCGAAACCATGCGCTTCGCCATCCCGCGCCGCCACGTGCGCGGCATCTCGTTCCAGCCGCGCTTCACGAGCGGGCGCATCGAGGTCGAGAGCTCCACGCTCCCGATCGCGCGCAGCGCCGCGCGCCCGCTCTCGGTCGGCGACATCGTGCACGCGCTCGCCGCGCAGGCGCCCGAGTTCGTCAGCGCCGCCGACTTCACGCCACTCCCCTGCGGCGACCCGAACTGCCACACCATCGGCTACGTGCTCCGCACCGCGACCGGCACCGTGCCGCTGTCGCGCCTGATCTCGCTCGACGCACTGCAGGGCTTCCTCGCGAACCGCGTCGACTACCGCCTCGAGGACCTCGTCCAGTGCGGCTGCGAGACCGAGCCTCTCGGCGACATCCTGCGCACGCTCGAGCGCTCCCACGGCACGCTCGGTGCCGACGCGCCCTTCCGCATGTTCATCAAGCCGTTCATGGACGCGTGGACCTTCGACCAGGACCGCATCGACCGCTGCTGCACGCACGTCATCCGCCCCGACGGCTCGCTCGACAGCTTCTGCCGCTACTACCTCGAGGGCGGCGAGCAGGGCTTCCGCGCGCGCACCGCGACCGGCACCGCCGCGGCGTCGCGTCCGTCCTCCAGTTCCCAACCGTCCCTTCCATCCCAACCATCCACGACCTGAGCGCCGCGCCGTCGCAGCCGCGCCCCCGCGCGCGGACGCCCACACCCCCACGCGCGCGTCCCACACCTTCGCCGCCTCCCGGGCGCCGCCCCGGCGACCGCGGCCCCAACCGCTCACTTTTCGCGAAACCCCACGAAACGCCGTCCCCCGCGGCGACCGCCCCGCGAACCTCCCCACGCGCCCACCGGTCCACGCCCCCAATGCCCCACCGCGAACCCTCCGCCCGCGAGCTCTTCGAGGTTCTCATCCGCGAGAACGGCGATGCCCTGCTCGCGTCGATCCGCGCCACCGCGGGCCACGAGTTCGCGGACGACATCTTCCAGGACACCGTGCTCGTCGCCTGGCGGCGCCTGCCCGACTACGACCGCACCCGCCCGTTCGGCCCGTGGCTTCGCGGCATCGCCCGCATGATCGCGCTCGACTACGCGAGCAAGCGCGCGCGCATGCGCGTCGCGTCGCCCGAGGTGATGGAGTCGATCGAGCGCGACCTGCGCGCGTTCGAGCGCTTCCGCGGCGACGGCGCCGAGGCCGCGATGGACTTCCGCGAGCGCATGGCCGCGCTCGACGACTGCCTCGCGCGCCTGCCCGCGATGTACGCGCAGACCGTCCAGTCGGCCTACCGCGACTCGCACACGCTCGCGCAACTCGCCACCGCGTTCGGCGAGAACGAGGAGACGATCAAGAAGCGCCTGCAGCGCGCCCGGACGCTGCTCGAGTCCTGCCTCGGCGGCAAGGGCCTGTTCGGACCATCCGGCGACGCCCTTCCGGGCGAGGGAGCGCTGGCATGAGCCGCGACCGTTTCGAGCAGGACGCCCGCAGCCGCGTCGTCGACGCGCTCCTCCGCCAGCATCTCGGCGAGACGCCGCTCGGCATGGAGGCGCGCTACACCCGCGCCTTCGCAGGGCTCGATGCCGACACGGCCGCGCGCGGCCGCGCCAACGCGCGAATGCACGCGTTCCGCTGGGCGCGCGCCGCGCTCATCGCGGCATGCGCGGGCGTGCTCATGATCCTCGTGCCCGCCGAGTCGCGCGCCGCGGGCGACCTCGCCCGCGCCATGTCGAACGAGGCGCGCACCCACGCGACCGGCGGCGAGCGCCGCTACGCGGTCGAGGTGCTCACCGCGCGCGACGGCTGGCTCCGCGGCCAGTGGGACATGCGCGGCGCGGAGAGCCGGCTCGAGATCGCGCTCGACGGCATGCCGAGCCGCCTGCGCGTCGACTCGAGCGAGGGCGCGTGGGAGCGCAACCCGGAGGGCCTGATCCGTGACCTCGAGGAACGGCAGCTCTGGCCGCGCTGGATCGAGGGCGCCGACGGATCCATCGCCGTCGAGCGGATGGACTCGCTCCTGCACCTCGTGCAGCACGCGTACGAGGTCGTCTTCGCCCGCGCCGGCAACGAGTCGCCCGCAGAGCTCCGCGGCTCCCTGCACATCGTGGCCGCGCGCCGCGAACGCGTGCGCGGCCCCGAGGAGATCGACCTCTGGATCGACACCGATCGCAACGTCGTGCTCGAAGCGCGTCTGCGCTGGCGCGAAGTGAGCCGCGAGGAGGGTCCCCGCGGAACGGAGGGCCCGCGCGGCATGGAAGGTCCCCGTGGCATGGAAGGCCCCCGTGGCATCGAAGGCCCCCGTGGCATCGAGGGTCCCCGCGGACCCGAAGGCGTCCGCCCACCGGGCCGGCGCCTGCCGCGCGATGGAGGCACGCTGCGCGATGGAGGCCCGCCGCGCGACGGAATCACGCCCCGCGACGGAAACCCGCCGCGCGACGGCACCCCCCCGCGCGACCCCCGCCCCCAGCCTGGCATGCGTCCGCTCGATCCCCCGCCCCGCCCGCTCAACCCGGGCGATGGACCGCCGCCCCGCGAGCCTCCCCGCGGCGACGACTACCGCATCGCACCCGGCGCCCTGCCGGCCATGCCGCCGCTCGAGCTCCGCCTCCGCCGCATCGAACCGATCGCGTTCCCGGCGGACCACTTCTCGAAGCGCCAGTTCGACGCGCCGCGCTGACCGCGCCGCGCACGCACCCGTCACACGACGAACACGCCGACCGCCGCCACCAGTGCTGAGACGCCGAGCGCCGGCAGCACCGCGTCGTACAGCGCCTTCGAGCCGAGCGTGCGCGCGACCACGAGCTTGAACACCGTGTTCACGAGCAGAGCGAGCAGCGTGCCGCGCGCCGCGTCGGCCGGACCCAGGATGCCCTCGACGGCCTCGCGCGCGCTGCTCAGCGCGATCGCGTCCATGTCGGTGATGCCCGAGATCGCCGCGACCGCCAGGAACGCGCCCATGCCGAGGTACGCGAGCGCACCCTTCGTGAGCAGCCGGATCAGCACGAACACGCCCGCGAACGCGATCGCCGAGCGCAGCTGCGTCGGATTCTTCGGCTTCGGGAGCGACGCGAGGTCGCCCTCGAGTCCCCGCGCGCCGCGCAGCGCCCGCCAGCCGCCGATCGCGGTGACCACGCCGATCACCGCGAGCCACGGCCAGAGCACGCGCAGCACCTCCGCGCCCGCGACGCCGACCAGCACCATCAGCCGCATCGGCAGCACCCCGCAGGCGAGCAGGATGACCGCCGCCGAGAGTCCCACCGAACCCTCGTCGCGCGCGCGACGCGCCGCACCGACCGTCGCCGCCGTGCTCGACACGAGTCCGCCGAGCACACCCGTCGCCGCGGTCCCCGCCCGCGCGCCCAGCATCACCTGCGCGATGTAGCCCGCGAGGCTGATCGCCACCACGAGCACCACCAGCATCCACGCCGACCGCGGATTGACGGCCTGCAGCGGCCCCATCGTCCGATCGGGCATGACCGGCAGGATCACGAGCGCGATCAGCACGAAGGTCGCGATCGCGCGCACGTCCTCCTGCCCGAGCCGCCGGATGAGCGCATGCAGCGGATCGCGGATGTACAGCAGCAGGAACATCACGCCCGCCGCCGCCACCGCGATCGCCCGGTCGCCGAGCACCGTGTAGCCGCCGAGCAGCGTGGTCGCGACCAGCGCGAGCGCCGTCGTCATGCCGATGTCGCGGAACGGCTCGCGGCCAGCCTCCGCCGCGCGCGGCGCCCGGCCGCCGCTGCGATCCTCCAGCTCGGCGCGCAGGCCGCGACCGGCGACCACGATCCCGCCCGCCGTCGCCGCAGCGCCGAGCAACACCGCCACCGCGGCCAGCACCCACGGCGTCGATCCGTCCGGCGTCAGCAGCGCCGACAGTCCGCCGATCAGCCCCGCGAAGCCGAAGGTCCGCACCCCCGCCACCGTGTCGGGATGCCGCTCGCGCTCGAACCCCACGAGGAGTCCGACGCCGAGCGCGAGTCCGAGTGCCACCAGGTCGGGGTGCATCGGCGCAGTGTAGTTCCGCGAGCGCAGCCGACCGCGCGCACAACCCCCGGGAAGAGCACGGGGAAGAGCACGGGGAAGAGGACGAGGACGGGCACGGGGACGGGCACGGAGAAGAGCACCCGGATTCGCACTCGGACACCAACAGCGCGACATCGAGCGCGGCATCGGAATCGACATCGGGCACCACCACCGCCACCACCTCGGGGCCGCCCCACCGGCCCCTCAACCCAACCTCCCGACCCCCGCGCGGAACTCGCTAGTCTGCCCACCGCCGAGCGCCGCCGCATGTCGTCCCTCTCCTCCGCCATCAACCTCGCCGACCTCGCCGCGCTCGCGCAGCGGGCGATCGAACCCACCGCGTGGGACTACTACCGCTCGGGCGCGTGGGACGAGACGACCCTTGCGCGCAGCGAGGCCGCGTGGCGCGAGCTCGAGATCCACTACCGCGGCATGGTCGATGTGTCGCAGCGCAGCGGCCGCAGCGAGCTCTTCGGCCGCGCATTCCCCTGCCCGCTCATGGCGGCGCCCACCGCGATGCAGCGGATGGCCCATCCCGAAGGCGAGTGCGCCACCGCCCGCGCCTGCTCGGCGGCGGGACTGCCGATGTGCCTGTCCAGCCTGTCGACCACGACGCTCGAGGAGGTCCGCGCCGCGACCACCGCGCCGCTCTGGATGCAGGTCTACATCTCGCAGGACCGCGGCTTCACCCGGTCGCTCGTCGAGCGCGCGGACGCCGCAGGCATCGAGGCCTTCGCGGTGACCGCCGACACGCCGGTCTGGGGCATCCGCGAGCGCGACATGCGCAACGGGTTCCGCGTGCCCGACGGCCTGCGCATCGTGAACCTCGAGCGCCCGGGCGGACCGACCGGCCACACCGGCGTCGGCATCGGCGGCGCGCTGTCGTGGACCATCGACGCGACGCTCACCTGGAGCGACGTCGAGCAACTCGCCTCGTGGACGACCCGACCGATCATCGTGAAGGGCCTCTGCCGCCCCGATGACGTGCGCGCGGCGTTCGACGCGGGCGCGCGCGGCGTCTGGATCTCGAACCACGGCGGCCGCCAGCTCGACGGCGCGCCCGCGACCGCGGATGTGCTCGCACCGTGCGCCGCAGCCGCCCGTGGACGAGGGCCGGTCGTCGTCGACGGCGGCATCCGCCGCGGCACCGACATCCTGCGCGCGGTCGCCCTCGGCGCCGACGCGGTCGCGGTCGGACGGCCGATCCTCTGGGGTCTCGGCGCCGGCGGCGAGGAGGGCGTCGCCCGCGCCCTCGCCATGCTGCGCGCCGAGTTCGAACTGGCGATGGCGCTCGCCGGCGTGCGGACGACCGACGAGATCCGCGCGCTCGGCGCCGACCTCGTGCGCCGGCGAACCTGATCCCCGCGACTCTGATGCCCGCCAGGCCTCATCCTCACACGGGTCGCGTACGCTGCGCCCATGTCCGCCGCTGCACCTGCGCCCGTCCCCACACGCGTGCTCGCCTGCGCCCTCACCGGCCTGCTGCTCTCCGCTGCGCCGCTCGCACGCACCGCCGATGACACCGCCCCGCGCACACCGGCGCCCGCGCCACAGTCCCCGACCGACGGGCCGTTCGGACGCGCGCCCCTCGACCACGTGCTCGTCATCAGCGTCGATGGCCTGCGCCCCGACCTCCTCGAGGCGCCCCACCTCGCGAGCTTCCCCAACTTCGCCCGTCTGATGCAGGGTGCGCACACGCTCGACGCCCGCACCGACCCGCAGTACACCATCACGCTGCCGAACCACATCTCGATGGTGACCGGCCGCCCCGTCCTCGGCCCGTACGGTCACGGCTGGGTCGACAACGACGAGCCGCCGGGCGCGAAGGAGGGCGGCTCGATCCACGTCCGCAAGGGCACCTACATCACCAGCATGTTCGATGTGGCCCACGACGCCGGCCTCGCGACCAGCCTCGCCACCAGCAAGACCAAGTTCTGGCTCTTCGAGCAGAGCTTCGGCTGGGACTCTGGCGCCCGCGACACCACCGGCGACGACCAGGGCTCCTCGAAGATCGACCTCTTCCTCTTCGGCGACCGGACGGCCGACATCGCCGGCGCCACCGCCGACCGGCTGCGCCGCACCACCGCGCGCTCGCTCGACTTCATCCACTTCGCCGCGCCCGACATCGCCGGCCACAGCTACGACTGGATCGTGAAGCCCGGCACCCCGTACTTCAAGTCGGTCGAGGAAGTCGACCGCGGGCTCGGCATCATCCTGGAGGCGATCGACGCCGACCCCGACCTTCGCGGGAAGACGGCGATCATCCTGACCTCCGACCACGGCGGCGGCGTCCCCCGCAAGACCCACACCGACATCACCTGCCCCCTGAACTTCCGGATCGCCTTCCTGATCTGGACTGGCGGGGCCGAGCCCGCCAGCGACCTCTATAAGACGTGTGGCTTGCGGGTCCTTCCGAATCGCGAAGACATCGGAAGCCGAGACGCCGAGGTCCAGCCCATCCGAAACGGCGATGCCGGCAACGTCGCACTCCAGCTGTTGGGCCTGCCGCCGATTCCAGGCTCGTATTATGGGTTCCTTCGACCGCTTGGCACCGAGCCCCCGGCACCTGAGAGAAAAAAGCGGTCAATTTGACACGGTGATGTATTTGCGGGTGCGCCTCGCGGCTCTGCTGCAGCGAGCACACGCACCTCTGGTGCTCCAAGACGCGACAGGCCGCTGGCATGAGTCCTCACGGACAGATGCCAGCGGCCTGCGTCGTTTTTCCCCCTGCTTATCGCGCCGGGGCCAGCTGGTGGAAATCTGAAACGACCATCGTTCGTGTCAAAGACGGCACGATCCATTTGGAGCCCCTCGAAGGCGTGCTACATTTGAGGTCTAGGGAGGCGGTCACGCGACCGTCAAAGTGAGGAAGCGACGAGCGGGAACTCGTCGCGGAAAACGGGAGTTACAACATGCATTCGTATATCCGCGCGGCCGCGCTGTCGGCCGTGGCTCTCGCTGCCACTCAGGCCGCGAGCGCAGGCTTTGTCTACCAGTCTGCGGCCCGCGAGGTCGCCGTCTCGGTCAATGGTTCCGTCGTCGACTCCGAGTCGAGCAGCGCCTTCGGCGGCTGGTTCGGTTCGGCCAACTCGGGCAACAGCGCGTACAGCGCGCTCGCCACGCAGGGCTCCGGTCTCTCCTACGGGGAGATGAGCTTCGTCGGCGCCGCCCAGATCGACGCCTCCGGCGACACCGCGCTCGTCAACGCGAGCAGCATCGCCACCGTCGTCTTCACCGCCGACTCCACCGAGTCGATCCGCTGGATCGCCAACCTGTGGCGCGAAGCCACCGGCGCCGGCAACAGCTCGTCGATCGCGCTGTCGGTCGTCGATGCGGTCTCGGGCAACATCCTGCTCGCCTTCACCGGTCCTTCGATCGGCTCGGGCTCGTTCGATGTCCAGGCCGGCCGTTCGTACCGCGTGAGCCTCTCGGCCCTCGCCAACGCCGACGGTCCGTCGAACTCGCTCGCGACCTACAACGTCGGCTTCTTCTCGGCAGTCCCGACGCCGGGCGCGGTTGCGCTCCTCGGCCTCGCGGGTCTCGCCGGTCGTCGCCGCCGCTGATCGGCGCGAACGCCGGATTCGGCTTCCCCGCGGCGCCCCCCGCGAGCCGATCCTCACTTGAGAAAGAACAAGCCGCGCGCGGTGATCCCGCGCGCGGCTTCTCGTTTTCGTGGGTGGTGCGCGAAGCTCACTTCTTCGCGGGACCTCAAGCTCACTTCTTCGCGGGGCTTCCAGCTCACTTCTTCGCGGGTGCCGTCGGCTCCGCGGCCGGCGCCGTCGTGAAGCGGTGCACCATGGTGTGCGCGTAGGTCTCGCCCGGCTTCAGCACGACGTTCGGCCAGCCGGCCTTGCCCTGCTTGTTGATCGAGTCGGGGAAGGCCTGCGTCTCGAGGCAGAGCGCGCCGTTCTTCTGGTAGACCGCGCCGCCCTTGCCGGGGATGCCGTCGAGGAAGTTGCCGGTGTAGAACTGGATGCCCGGCTGGTTCGACCAGATCTCCATCGTGCGGCCCGACTTCGGCTCGTGCAGGATCGCCGAGAGCCACAGGCCGCCCTGGGTCGGCGTCTGGTCGAGCACGAAGTTGTGGTCGTAGCCGCCCGGATCGTCCTTGGTCGCCGGCATCTTGGCGAAGTCCTGGCCGATCGCCTTCATGATGGTGAAGTCGAGCGGCGTGTTCGCGACCGGCGCGATCTCGCCGGTGGTGATGAGCGTCGCGTCGACCGGCGTGTAGCTCTTCGCGGGGATCGAGAGCATGTGGCCGAGCACATCGCCCGCGCCGTGGCCCGCGAGGTTCCAGTAGGAGTGGTGCGCGAGGTTCACGCAGGTCGCCTGGTCGGTCGTGGCCGCCATCTCGACCTTGAGCTCGTTCATGCTGGTGAGCGTGTAGACCACGGTGGCGTCCACGTTGCCGGGGTAGCCCTCCTCGCCGTCCTTCGAGCGGTACTTGAAGACGACCGACGGGCCGCTGCGGGTCATGCGCGACTCGCCCTCCCAGACGACCTTGTCGAAGCCCTTCACGCCGCCGTGGAGGTGGTTGGCGCCGTTGTTGGTCGCGAGGACGTGCTCCTTGCCGTCGATGGTGAACTTGCCGCCTGCGATGCGGTTCGCGCAGCGTCCCGCGGTGCAGCCGAAGTACTGCGTGCGCTCGACGTAGTCCTTCGCGCTCTCGCGGCCGAGCACCACGTCGACGCTGCCCTTCTTGATGTCGGGCACCTTGAGCGACACGATGATCGTGCCGTAGTTGGTGATCTCGGCCTCCATGCCCTTGCCGTTCTTGAGGGTCCAGAGCTGGACGGGCTTGCCGTCGACCTCGCCCCAGTCCTTCTTCGAGATGCTGCCGAGCGGCGCCTTCTCGTCCTTCTGGGCGTTCTGCTTGGGCGGGACGCTGGCGGCGGCGAGGCCGAACGCCGCGAGGGCGAGCGGGAGGGCGATCGTGAGCGAGGTGGGAAGCTGCATGGGGTCTCCGGAGGAACTGGGCGAAGTCGATGGGTGGGTTCAGGCGCGCGCCGAGGCGCCCTGGCGCTCGAGCCGTGCGGCGATGAAGCGGCGGATCAGCTCGTCGGCGGCCACGCCGACCAGGAGCACGGTGCCGATGACCGCGAACTCGAGCTGCGACGAGAGTCCGACGAGGATGATGGTGGTGCGCAGCACCTGCAGCGTGGCGGCGCCGACGACCACGCCGATCACGCTGATCTCGCCGCCGCGCAGGCTGCAGCCGCCGAGCACCGCCGCGGCGATCGCGTACAGCTCGTAGAAGTTGCCGAAGTCCGACGGCTGCGCGCTGCTGATGTCGAAGATGAAGAGCATGCCGCCGAAGCCGGCCAGCAGGCTGCACGCCACGTACGACAGCGTGATGAGCCACGCGGTGGGGATGCCCGAGTAGCGCGCCGCGCTCTCGTTGCGACCGGTGGCGAGCAGCCAGCGGCCCCACACGGTGCGCGCGTAGAAGAGCCCGATCACGACCACCAGGATCGCGGCGGGAATCACCGTGGCCGGCAGCAGGAAGTTCTCGACGCCCGGGATCGCGATCCGCCCGGTGGCGATCTTGCGCACGCCGTCGAACTCGCCCATGAAGCCCTGGGTCTGGTCGCCGGTCATCCAGCGCGCGATGCCGCGGTAGAGGAGCAGTCCGCACAGCGTCACCAGGAACGGCTGCAGCCGCAGGCGGGTGATGAGCAGGCCGTGGCAGAGTCCGATCGCCGCCGACAGCGCGAGCACGGTGGGGATCACCGCCCACGGCGACCACTCGTGCTCGACCAGCAGCCACGGCGTCATGATGCCGGCGAGGCAGACCACCGAGCCGATCGAGAGGTCGATGCCGCCGGTCACGATGACGAGCGCGGCTCCCAGCGCGAGGATCGAGTACAGCGCGGTGCGCTGCGAGAGCTGCATCATGTTGATGCCGCTCAGGAAGTTCTCGCCGTACAGCGACGCGAACAGGAAGATCGCGAGGAAGATGCCGATGATGCCGAGAGCCTTCTTCATGGGGCCTTCTTCATGGAGCCTTCTTCATGGGGCGTGCTTCATAAGGCGTGCTGCTTCAGGCGTGCTTCTTCAGGCGAACTCGACGCGGTACCGAACGGCGCACCGGACGGCGTGCTCACGGCCCCGCGCACGGGGCTTCCGACGCGGCGCCGCCCGTCGCGAGCCGCATGATCGCGATTTCCGTGGCCTCGTGGGCGGCGATCTCGCCCGCGACCGCGCCCTCGTGCATGACGATCACGCGGTCGGCGAGGAGGAGCACCTCCTCGAGCTCGCTCGAGGCGAACAGGACCGCGCTGCCGGCGTCGGCCAGCCGGCGGACCTCGGCGTGGATCTCCGCGCGCGCGCCGACATCGACGCCGCGGGTCGGCTCGTCGAGCAGGAGCACCGCGGGGTCGACCGCGAGCCAGCGCCCGATCACCGACTTCTGCTGGTTGCCGCCCGACAGCGTCTGCACGCGGCGGCCGGGCTGCGCGGGACGGAGCTGCATCCGCGCCACCATCCGGTCGACGAGCGACGCCTCGCCCCGGCCGTCGACCAGCCGCGCGCGGCTGCTGCGGTCGATCCAGGCGAGCGACATGTTCATGGCCACCGGGTTCTCGAGGAAGAGCCCGTTGCGCGCGCGGTCCTCGGGCACGATCGCCACGCCGCGGCGCACCCGCTCGGACGCATCGCCCGACAGCGGCACGCCGTCGAGGCGCACCCGGCCGCCGTGCGCGGTGACGCCCGCGATCGCCTCCAGCACCTCGGTGCGCCCGGCGCCCACCAGGCCCGCGAGGCCGACGATCTCGCCCGCGCGGACCGCGAACGACACCGGCGTCCGGCGGCGATGCGCCGAGACCAGCCCGTCGACCGCGAGCCGCACCGCCGCGCCCGGGGCGACGCCACGCCGGGCCGCGGGCGCGATGTCGCGGCCGACCATCAGGCGCTCGATCATCGCGCGGTCGTACTCGCCGCGCGCGAGCTCGCCGGTCTTGCGGCCGTCGCGCAGCACGATCACGCGGTCGGCGATGTGCATGACCTCGTCGAGGTGGTGCGACACGAAGACGACCGCGACGCCCGCGCGGCGGAGCTCGTCCATGATGGCGAGCAGGCGCTCGGTCTCGCGCGCGGTCAGGCTCGAGGTCGGCTCGTCGAGGATCAGGACGCGCGACTCGGTCGAGAGCGCCTTCGCGATCTCCACCAGCTGCCGCTGCGCGATCGGCAGCGCGCCGCACAGCGTGCCGGGATCGATGTCGAGCCCCACGCGCGCGAGCCATGCGCGCGCCTCGGCGTGCATGCGCCCGCGGTCGAGCCAGCCGAGGCGCGACGGCTCGCGCCCCAGGAAGATCGACCCGGCGACGTCGAGGTTCTCGGCGAGGTTCAGCTCCTGGTGGACGAGCGCGATGCCCGCCTTGGTCGCGCCGCGCACGCCGTCGAGCGCGACCGTCTCGAGCGCGCCCGAGACGCCGGCGACCTGCAGGTCGCCCTCGCTCGGCTGCACGACGCCCGAGAGGATCTTGAGCAGCGTCGACTTGCCCGCGCCGTTCTCGCCGACGATCGCGAGCACCTCGCCACCGCGCACGTCGGCGTCGATGCCCGCGAGCGCGGTCACGCCCGCGTAGCGGCGGCCGACGCCGCGCACGCGCAGAAGAACGGGACGCTCAGCCTGCATGGCCGCGCGATTACTTCGCGTCCTTGCCGGCCTTGATCTTCGCCTTCAGGTCCTTCCAGAACGCCTCGGCGTTGTCCTTCTTGATGACCTTCGCGGGGATGTTGATGATGCCGTTCGCCGGCACCATCGACATGTCGCCCTTGCAGAAGGCGTTGAGGACCTTCACGCTCTCGTAGCCGTAGCCGTAGGGATCCTGGACGACCGTGCCGAGCACGAAGCCCTCCTTGATCGCGGCGATGACGTCGGCGCCCTCGTCGAAGGCGGCGAGCTGGACCTTGCCCTGCTTGCCGGTCTGCTTGATGACCTCGACGGCGAGCGTCGAGTTGTACTCGAACAGGCCCGTCATCAGCGCGAGGTCGGGGTTCTTGATCATCACGTCCTCGATGTTCGCCTTCGCCTTCGCGCGGTCGAACGAATCGGTCCAGGTGCCGACGAAGGTGTAGCCACCCTCGGTGAAGACCTTCGAGGGCTCGTCGTAGCGCGTCGGATCGGGCGTGCGGCCGAGCAGGCCGTCGATGAAGCCCTGGCGGCGGCGCTTGGCGTTGTCCTGCTCGAGGCGACCGATGAAGATCGCGACCTTGCCGCCCTTGCAGCCCTCGCGCGCGAGCTTGCCGCACAGGAGGCCGGCCTCGTAGTTGTCCATGCCGATGTAGCAGAGGCGCGGGGCCTTCGGCGCATCGGAGTCGTTGGTGATGAGGAGCGACTTCTCGGCGACGAGGTTGAGCACCTCGGCCTGGTTCGACGGATCGATCGGGCTGACCGAGATGCCGTCGATGCCCTTGATCACGAGGTCCTCGAGCATGCGCTTCTGGTCGCCGAGGCCGCCGCCGGGGAACTCGACGGTGACGTCGCAGTCGATGTCCTTCGCCTTGCCCGCGGCGATCGCGCCGGCCTTGGCGATGGTCCAGAAGTCGGCGACGCCGTTCGAGACGAACGCGACGTGCGGACGCTTCTTCGGCGCCGCCTTGTACGCGGCGATGCGCGCCTTCTGCGACTCCAGGAGGTCACCGGCGGGCGCCGCGGCCACCAGGCCGAATCCGAGGGACGCGAGGGCAACGAGCGAGATCAGCTTCTTCATGGTGATTCCTCAATCTTCGGGAGAGGCCGCGGTCAACCGACCGTCATGCCGCCGTTCACGTGGATGTCCTGACCGGTGACGAAGTTCGACGCCTCGCTCGCGAGGTACACGACCGTGCCCGCGAGGTCCTGCGGGACGCCCCAGCGCCCCATCGGGATCAGGCGGCGGTAGGCCTCCTTCTCGTGCTCGGGGTCGTTGGCGTGGCGCTCGACCGGGATCCAGCCCGGCGCGATCATGTTCACGGTGATGTTCCAGGGCGCGAGCTCGTTGGCCATCGAGCGCGACCAGCCGATCTGCCCGCCCTTCGCGGCGACGTACGCCGAGAACGGCGCGACGCCGCGGCTGAACACCTCGCTGGTGATGTTGATGATGCGGCCCCACTTCTGCTGCTTCATGTGCGGCAGGACCTCGCGGGCGAGCAGGTACGGGCTCTTCACGAAGAAGTCGTACATCGACTGGTAGAACTCCCAGTCGTACTGCTCGATCGGCTTGAGGGGCTGCGCGGGGGTCGCGTTCGGGATCACGATGTCGATCGGACCGAGCTCGGCGGCGATCTGCGCGCACATCGACTTCACGTCGGCGGGGTCGATCACGTTCGCGCGGTACAGGCCGCCCTTGAAGCCCTGCGCCTGGAACTCGGCGAAGGTCTCCTCGGCCCAGTCCTTCCCGTTGGCGTAGTTGAAGGCGACCTTGGCGCCCGCCGAGCCGAGGGCGAAGGCCATCGCCTTGCCGAGGCCCTTCGAGGAGCCGGTGACCAGCGCCACCTTGCCGTGCAGGTTGTAGTTCGGAGCGTGCATGGGCGCGCCATGCTACCGCGGTGCCTGCACGTGTCGAGTCTCCGCAGGCGTTCAGCCGGGATTTCGCAGGTAGGTCGCGCTGCGCCAGAGCCATTCCATCGGGCCGGTTCGGAAGCGCCCGAGCCACAGGCTCGCCACGACGACGAGCGCGCCCCACACCGCGACGGCGATGAGCGCGAGCCGCGCGTCGGCGAGCGTGCCGAAGAGCGCGAGCCCCCACCACGAGGCGAGCGCGGTGCACACGAGCGACTCGCCGAGGTAGACGGTGAGCGACATGCGGCCCGTCCGCGAGAGCGCCTCGGCGACGATGCGCGGAAGCCGCGGCCCCCACTCGACCGCGATGCACGCGTAGCCGATCGGCAGGATGAGCGCGCCGGCCTCGAGCAGGATGAGATGGCAGAACGCCGCGAAGGCGCTCTCGAGCCCGAACACCCAGAAGGCGCCGGGCGCGGCGATGGCGAACGGCAGGCCGACGGCGCACGAGATCCGCGCGATCCGCCGGCGGCGGCGCGACGCCTCGGGGTCGGACGCGAAGAGCCCCGAGCGCAGCGCGTAGACGCCGAGCAGCATCATCGCGAGCGCATGCCAGCCGTAGCCGAAGAGCGCCGCGACGTACGACATCAGGAAGTTGGCGACGCGGAAGGCGAACGCGTCGATGAACGGACCCTCGCGGAACGCCGCGACCTCTGCGACGATCCAGCGCTCATCGCGCGGATTGAACTGGGACGCGAGCATCGCGCCGAAGCCGCGCGCGGGCTCGGTCGCCGCGTCGGTCGTCGCGGGATCGGTGGTGGTGGGATCGGTGGTCGCGGCGGATCCATCGACGACGATGGCCTCCGTGGAACCCGAGTCCGCTCCAGCGGCGTCCACGGCGACCTGCGGTTCCGCGGGCTCCGGGAACGACGCCACCGCGTACTGCAGCGCCGAGGTCGCGATCGTCAGCAGCAGCACGACGGCGGCCACCACGCCCGCGATCACCAGCACCGTGCGCGCCGAGAGCCGAGCGCAGAGGACGACCACCACGCCGAGGCACGCGTACAGCGTGAGGATGTCGCCGTACCAGACGAGCAGGCCGTGCGCGAGCCCGATCGCGAGCATCAGGCCGAGCCGCCGCGCGCTCGGCGCCCAGCGCGCGCGGCCCGACGACTCGGCTCGCCCGGCCTGCATCGCGAGCCCGAAGCCGAACAGCATCGAGAACAGCGAGATGAACTTGAAGGAGCAGAACGCCTCGACGACGCTCCACGCGATGGCGTCCGCCGTGGTCACCTCGATGCCGGGCACCTGCACCGTCGGGTCGATCGCCGACCCGAGCGGCGTGAAGAAGAACCGCGTGTTGACGAGCAGGATGCCGAGCAGCGCGACGCCGCGCGCGATGTCGACGCCGCGGATGCGGTCGCCCGAGGCGATGGGCGCGAGCGACGGAGCTTCAGGAGACGTGGTTTCAAGCGCCATGCCCGCACGCTACTTGGCGGCGCCGATGGCCACAAGTTCGCGCGCGCTGCGGTGGTAGAGCACCCCATCCGCGACCGACGGCCCCGACATCGACCAGCAGTCGCCGAGCGGGCCGAGGTCGTTCACGGCGACCAGCGCACGCGCGTCGAGCACCGGAGCGTGCGCATCGACGACATACACCGTGCCGAGCATCGTGGTGAAGTAGAGATGCCGCCCGAGCAACACCGGCGTCGGGAAGAACGCATCGATCTCCCAGCCGTCGGTGCGCGAGCGGTCCTCGTCGGCGATCTCGACGCCGCGCGCGTCGACGGTCTTCGTGCGCAGCGGCGTGCCGTACCGGCGCGTGCCGTCGGCCGCGACACCGACGGGCAGCTCGAGGAACTCGACCTCGCCCGTCTCGACATGCACGCGTCCGAGCGAGAACGCCGGGCCGCTGTGGCCCGCGGGCGCAAGCCCGTTGCGGCGGTTGTTGGTCGTGCACAGGAACCAGTGCCAGCCGTTGGCCACGATGTTCGTGTGCCACTGCGGATGGACATGGAGCGATTCGCCCGCGGCGAGCGGGAACGCGGGATCGACCAGCGCGGCGAGCTCGACGTCGACCAGACGCTCACCCGACGCGCGCGTCACGTCGACCTTGCCCGCGAGCGACTGCTCGCGCACGTGCGCGCCCGTGCGCGCATCGAGCACGACATGCGACTGCACGCGGCCGTTGCGGAACCAGTACGCGTAACGCTCGTCGGAATGCAGCGCGTAGAGCGCCTCCCAGCCGCCGTCGTCCTGCGGCCCGGAGGTCCAGACGCGCCGGCCGTTCGCGGGGTCGATCATCGAGAGTCCGACCGGCTTCTCGGGCACGTCATGCGGACCGCCGCGGCCGATCAGGATCCCGTGCGGACCGAGCACCGGCGTGCAGTAGAACGTGCAGGAATCCTCGGAGATCCACGCGACCTCGCCCGTCGCGCGATCGATCGCGTGCAGGTGGTTCCAGTCGTCGCGCGCCGCGTCGTATCTCGGGTGGTCCTTCGCGATCGGCTCGATGGTCACGAGGAAATCGCCGACCGCGATCGGCTCGCACTGGCGGTTGAACGGGTACGCGTCAGGCTGCGTGCGGAACTCGCGGCGCCACACCTCGTCGCCATCGCGCGTGAAGCACGCCATCGAGCCCGAGCTGTTGAAGAACCACACGCGCGCATGGCTCGCGACCGGCGACCACGAGGTCGAGTCGCTGAACGCGTACATCTGCGGGCTCGTGCGGCCGTGGTCGGCGCGCAGCTCGCGCGTCCACACGATCGCGCCCGTCGCGCGGTCGACCGCATGGCACAGGATCGCGTTCGACTGCCGCGGCTTCGCGGGATCCTGCTCGGCGAAGGTCGTGAGATAGATGCGGTCGCCGACGACCGCGAGGCCACCCTGCCCCGCATTCGGAAGCGGGCACTTCCACAGGATGTTCTCGTTGCGCGCGACCGACCACTCGGTCGCGACACGCGCCTCGGGCGCGATCCAGTTCGCATGCCGACCAGCGGCCTGCGGCCACGAATCGCGCGACGCACACGAGGCGAGAAGCACAGTCAGCGAGCACACCGCGAGGATCCGATGCATCCCCGAAGCGTACTGCCCCCGCCCACCCAGCGCTCCGCAGACTCCGTCTGCGGGCACTCACATCGTGCGAGGCCTGAAGGTCGACCACCGTGAGGGCCCGCAGATGCAGGCTAAGCCGGAATCTGCGGTACGGATGACGAACAGAGTCGGCCCCCACGCCCAGCGCTCCGCAGACTCCGTCTGCGGGCACTCACATCGTGCGACGACTCGCGAAAGCGCGCGAAAGCGAAGCGCGTCGCGCGCGCTCAAACCACGCGGCCGCAGCCGCGACCGCTCAAACCATAATCTGCCGAATCGGCTCCGCCCCCTCGACGCCCACGAGCTTCTGGTCGAGCCCCGCGTAGAAGTAGGTCAGGTGGTTCGGATCGAGCCCCAGGCACGAGAGCACCGTCGCGTGCAGGTGCTTCACGTGGTAGCGCTCGTCGACGCCCGTGGAGCCGAGCTCGTCGGTGTAGCCCGCGGTGGTGCCGCCCTTGATGCCGCCGCCGGCCATCCACATGGTGAAGCCGTAGGAGTTGTGGTCGCGGCCGGTGCCCTCCGCGTACTCCGCGGTCGGCTGCCGTCCGAACTCGCCGCCCCAGATCACGAGCGTCTCGTCGAGCAGGCCGCGGCGCTTGAGGTCCTTGAGCAGGCCCGCGATCGGCTTGTCGGTGCGGCCCGCGTGGAACTCGTGGTTCTTCTTGAGGTCGCCGTGCGCGTCCCACGACTCGTCGTTGTGGCCGCCGCCCGAGTAGACCTGCACGAAGCGCACGCCGCGCTCGACGAGCCGGCGCGCGAGCAGCAGCTTGTTGCCGAACTCCTCGGTGCGCGCCTCGTCGCAGCCGTAGAGCTCCTTGGTCTCCTTCGACTCCTGCGCGAGCTCGACCGCCTCGGGCGCCGTCGACTGCATGCGGTAGGCGAGCTCGTAGCTCTCGATGCGGCTCTCGAGCTCGCTGTTGCCCGAGCGCATCATCGCGTGGCGCGTGTTCCACATCTTCACGCGGTCGAGCATCGAGCGCTGCATCGAGTCGGTGCGCCCGTCGGGATTCGCGAGGTCGAGGATCGGCGGGCCGTCGCCGCGCAGCACCGTGCCCTGGTAGATCGCGGGCATGTAGCCGCTCGACCAGTTCTTCGCGCCCGAGATCGGGCCGCCCGCGCTGTCGAGCATGACCACGAAGCCGGGCAGGTTCTGGTTCACCGTGCCGAGCCCGTAGTTCACCCACGAGCCGATCGCGGGACCGCCGAGCAGCTTGCCCGAGTTCATCATGAGCATCGCCGAGCCGTGGATCGGGCTGTCGGCGTACATGCTCTTGATGAACGCGATGTCGTCGACGCAGGTCGCGACGTGCGGGAAGAGATCGCTCACCCACGCGCCCGACTGGCCGTACTGGCGGAACTTCCACTTGGGGCCGACCACGCGGCCCTCGTTGCGGTCGCCGCCACGGCCCTTGGTCTTGACCGCGATCGTCTTGCCGTCGTGCTTGTAGAGCTCGGGCTTGTAGTCGAAGGTGTCGACGTGGCTCGGCCCGCCGTAGCAGAAGATGAAGATCACGCTCTTCGCCTTGCCCGGCAGCATCGCGGGCTTCGCGCCGAGCGGGTTCGCCGCGCCCGGCGAGAGCGGCGTCACGCCGTCGAACGCCACCGCCTGCTTCTGCAGGAAGCCGTCGCGCAGCAGCACGTCGGCGAGCGCCACCGAGGTGAACGCGCCGCCGGCCTGCCAGAGGAACTCGCGGCGCGTGCGGCCGCAGAAGGTGTTTCGGGGTCGATCGAGGTGGTCGCTCATGGCGTGTTCCGTCCTGGCGCTGGTCCGTCGAAGTGCGGTTCAGTCGATGTACAGGAATTCGTTCAGGTTGAAGAGCACGAGGCAGAGGCTGTCCATCGCCTTCTCGGGCGAGAGGCCCTCGGTGCGCTGGATCTCCTCGAGGAAGGCGATCGCCTCGTCGACCTCGCGCGCGTCGGGCGTGCGCCCGCTCACGAGCTGGCGGGCGCGCACGACCTGCGCGCGGCGGTCGCCGGGCAGCTCGCCCTCGACGCGGCGCGCGAGCCGCGCGGCCTCCTCGTTGGTGAGGTCGCCGTTCATCATCGACAGCGCCTGCGTGGGCACGACGGTGGCGAAGCGCACCGGGCACGACCCGTCGAGGTCGGCGAGGTCGAACGCGGTGAGCAGCGGATGCTGGATCGAGCGCTTGAGCTTGATGTACAGCGTGCGCCGCGTCCACGACTCGCGCTCGGTGAGCGGCCAGACCTCGCCGGGGCGCGACGCGGTGGCGAGCACCTCGTCGGGCAGCGGCGGCAGCACCGGAGGCCCGCCGAGCGCGGCGTTGAAGGTGCCGTTCGCGACGAGCATCGCGTCGCGCAGCTCCTCGGCCGACAGGCGGCGCATGCGGAAGCGCGTGAGGAGCTCGTTGGGCGCGTCCTTCGAGAGCTCGGCCTCGCCGGGCACGCTCGACATGCGGTAGGCCGCGCTCGTCATGATCACGCGGTGCATCGCCTTGATGCTGCCGCCGCGCTCGATCATGGTCGCGGCCAGCCAGTCGAGGAGCTCGGGGTGCGTCGGCGCCTCGCCCAGCCGGCCGAAGTCGTTGGGGGTCGGCGCGATGCCGCCGTTGAAGTGGTGCTGCCAGAGCCGGTTCGCGATGGTGCGCCACGCGAGGCCGTTGCGGTCGTCGACGATCCAGTTCGCGAGCGCGAGGCGGCGGCCGGAGCTCTCGCCGTGCGCGGGCTTGACCGCGGGCTCGGGCACGAAGCGCGCCGCGATCACGGGCACCTCGGGCTCGACCTTGTCGCCGAGCGCGTGCGGGCTGCCGCGCAGCATGACATGGGTCTCGCGCGGCGCGGGCGTCTCGCGCACCGCGAGCACGGTCTCGCCCTTCCAGTCGGGCGGGCGCAGCGCCGCGAGCTTGGCGTGGAGCTCGGCGTAGCGCTTGACCGCGGCCTCGCCGGACTTCGCCGCCAGCAAGGGCGCGACGTCGCTCTCGCGCGCGATGCCGAGCGCCATCGAGCGGATGTCGCCCTCGGGCAGCACGCGGTCGTAGAAGCACACCTCGTCGATGTCGCCGTTGAACGGTCCGCCGCCCGGCAGCATCGCGCCGATCGCGATCTTGCGCGGCGTGTCGAGGCGCGCCTTCGAGCCGCGCGCGCGGTCGACCGCGAGGCCGTCGACGAACAGCGTGATGTCGCCCGTCCCGCGGTCGCGCGTGAACGCGACGTGGTGCCAGCGGCCGTCGTTGTGGCCGGGGCCCGACGAGACGAAGGTCTCGGGATCGCCGGTGCCCGCGCTCACGAAGCCGTTCGCGATCAGCGACACGCCGAAGTCGCGCACGATGCCCGGCACCTCGGCGTCGACGAGGCCCTTGCCCAGGAACCAGCGGCGATCGCTGTCGCTGCCGCCGCCGACATCGTTGGTGCGGAAGTAGAACGAGATCGTGAAGTCGTCGCCGATCGGGCGCTCGATCTCCACGCGGTCGTCGCCGCCGTCGAAGCGGAAGCACTTGCCGATCAGGCCCGGCGCCTCGAAGCCCGCGTCGCGGACGCTCGCCTCGGGCGCGCCCGCGACGAGGTTCGCGGCCTTCGCGGTCTTCGCGTCCTCGAAGGAGAGGCGGCCGACGAGGCCTTCGCGCGGCGCGTAGTTCGGGAAGGCGTCGAGGACCGCCATGCCGGACTCGGCCTCGAGCCTGTGGATCTCGGCGAGCGTCGCAGCGCGGCGCTCGTTGAAGGCCTTGATCTCGGCCTCGGGGTCGGCCTTGCCGAAGTCCGGGCGCACCATGCGCAGCACGTTGTCGGCCTCGATCGAGTTGAACGGCGACTCCTTGTACGGCGCGACGCCCGCGAAGTGCGCGGCGAACTGGTAGTACTCCTTCTGCCGGATCGGGTCGCCCTTGTGGTCGTGGCAGCGGCAGCAGTTCATGCTGATGCCGAGGAACGCGCGCGCGGTCGTGTCGACCATCGAGTCCATGTCGTCGGCGAGCGCCTGCTTGAGGTCGGGCACCTCGTCGTCCCACAGCCCGAGGCGGAAGAAGCCGGTCGCCACCAGCGTGTCGAAGTCGCGGTCGGCGAGCTCGTCGCCCGCGAGGTGCGCCTTCACGAAGCGCTGGTACGGCATGTCGTCGTTCAGGGCGCGCACCACGAAGTCGCGGTACTTCCACGCCGCGGTCTTGTCGCTGTCGCGCTCGAATCCGTTGGTGTCGGCGTAGCGCACGAGGTCGAGCCAGTGGCGCGCCCACTTCTCGCCGTAGTGCGGGCTCGCGAGCAGGCGGTCGACGAGGCGCTCGTAGGCGTCGGGCGAGCGGTCGGCCACGAAGGCTGCGACCTCCTCGGGCGACGGCGGCAGGCCGGTCAGGTCGAAGCTCGCGCGTCGGATGAGCGCCTCGCGGTCGGCCTCGGCCGCCGGCCGGAGCCCCTTCTGCTCGATCTTGGACAGGATGAAGCGATCCACCTCGTTGCGGCACCAGGCGGCGTCGCGCACCGCGGGGAGGGCCGGCTTGCGGAGTTCCTTGTACGCCCACCAGGAGTCGCGGGCGGCGGTCGCGCGCTGGACGATCGTGTCCTCGGACAGCGCCTTCGGGGGCGACTTCGCGGGGGGCTCGGTCGCCGCCGCCATCAGCACGGCGAGGACGAGCGTCGAGACCGCGATTCCGGACGCAACGGGGACACGACGAGCCACGGATCGAGCCATGGATGCAATCTAGCCGCAGACCCGCGCGCGCCCACCCGATTTCCGCGGTGCGCGGCAGATTCGCAATCGCAAAGTCCGCTCCGCCCGCCTCCCGATAAGGGGTGGCATGACCCCCGACGACCCCGCGGCGCTGCCCTCCTGGCTCTTCACCTTGCTCGGATGGGTGCCCGCGCTGATCTTCCCCGCGGCGTCGGGGCTGCAGCTGGTCACGATCCTCGTCCGGCGCAACGCCGACGGCGTGTCGATCCCGGCGTGGGCGCTCTTCGCGATCGCGAACATCTGCTTGTTCGTCTACACCGAGAAGTACGGTGAGATGGAGTCGATCCTGGGCGCCCTCGGGACGGCATTCCTCAACATCTGCATCGTGGTCGCGGCGATTCGGTATCGAAAGCCCGCGTGACGGAATCCGAAGCGGAGCCGCTGCGTCCTCGGGCGCCGCAGCGTCCTCGGGCGCCGCCGGCGCTGCCCGCCGTTCCGCATCCGCCGACCGACCGCACCTCACCGCACCGACCGCTCGCCTCGCATTCCGGTACCCGCCATGCCCAGCACCAAGGCCGCCATGAACCGTCCCTCCCTCAGCTGCACCACCGTCCTCCGCGCCGCAGCGCTGCGCGACCGCCTGCTGCGGAGCCGCCGCATGCTGCCCGCCTGCGCGCTGCTCGCCTCGGCCGCGACCCTGCAGGGCTGCATCGCCGTCGGCGGAACCAACCGCCACGAGGCGCCGACCCTCGGCAAGCAGCTCGTCGACCTGAAGACCGCCTACGACGGCGGCGCGCTCACCGAGGCCGAGTACACGCAGGCCAAGGCGCACATCCTCAGCAACGCGCAGCGCTGAGGCGTTCGGTCCGAATGTCGGGCGGCGCGTCGGTCCGCGCCTCGGGCCGCGTGACGATCCGCCTCCCCGCGCGCGCACGAGCCCGCCCCGCCGCCGGCAACGCCACGCGGCGACCCACCCTCGATTCTTCCTCGCTCATCCGCGCCGCGGTCCATCGATCGCGGCGCGGATCGTTGTGGCGTAGTGGTCGAAGTCGATCGGCTTGCGGATGAAGGCGGCCACGCCGATCTCCTGCGCCGCGCGCTCGGCGCGGGCATCGCCGAACCCGGTGCAGCAGACGATCGGCAGTGCCGGACGCAGCCGCCGCGCCTCGCGCGCGAGCGTCATGCCGTCCATGCCGGGCATCGCGAGGTCGGTCAGGAGGAGCGCGAGCCGCACCGAGCCGTCCTCGAGCACGCCGAGCGCGCGCCGGGGATCGCCGCACGGCGTGACCGCGTAGCCGAGGCTCTCCAGGATCTGGCGCGCGACCTCGAGCACCGCGGCGTCGTCGTCGACGAGCAGGATGCGCTCGGAGGGCGCGGGGCTCGCGGGCGCCGGCGCGGAGCGCATGGGCATTGTCGCGGAGCGCATGGGCATTGGCGCGGAGTCGGCGGCGGTCTCGGTCCCGGCCGCATCCGTGCGTGCGTGCATCGGCGCGTCGGGACGGGCGCCCGCGGGCTCCGTCATCGCACTGCGCTCCGTCCGCGGCGACTCGCGCAGCGCGACCGGGAGCAGCAGTTCCCGCATCGTTCCCGCCGGCGACGCCGCGCGCAGCGTGAACTGTCCGCCGAGCTCGACCGCGGCGCGGCGCACGGCGGCGAGATCGAGCGCGTCCTCCCGCGGCGGCGGACCGTCGTCGATCGCGGCGACGCGGATCCACGCGCCGCGGTCGCGTTCCACCCGGTCGAGTTCGATGCGCATCGCGCCCGCCCCGCGCAGCGCGTCGAGCGCATGGGCGAAGATCCCCACGAGGACCTCGCGCACGCCCTGCTCGGTGCCGAGCACATGGCCGGCGTCGGCATCGATGCTCGCGGCGATCGCGACCGACCCCGGCGCCGAGCGCCGCACGGTGACGGAGATCTCCACCGCCATCTCGGCCACGTTGATCACCTGCAGCACGCGGTCGCGGCTCCGCGAGATCGCGAAGACCTGCTGCACCAGCTCGCTCGCCCGCGCCGCCGCGCGGCGCATGTCGCGGAGCATCTGCCGCGAGCGCTCGTCGACGCCCTGGCCGCGCTCGAGGATCTCGCTGTAGAGCAGCACCGGCCAGAGGAGGTTGTTGAAGTCGTGCGCGATGCCCGAGGCGAGCCGGCTGACCGCGTCGAGCTTCTGCCGCTCGCGCAGCTCGAGGTCGACCCGCTCGCGCGCGATCGCCGACGAGAAGCCGCTCGCGAGCCCGCGCAGCGCGCTGCGCTCGGCGCGGCTGAGTCCGATGCCGCGGGCACCGTCCGCCGCGCCGTGCTCACCCGCCGTGGCCGCGCGCGGCTCGAAGGCGATCACGCCCCACAGCTGCCCCTCGACGAGGACGGGCTTCAGGAGCACCGCGGGCAGCGCGTCCTCGCCCGCGAGCTCGACGGCCTCGCCCCGCGCGAGGCGCGCCGCATGCGCGGCGTCCGGCCGCGCCACGCGCGCGCGGTTCGCCCACGGCGAGCCGAAGATCGGCTGCCAGGCGAAGTCGACCTGCTCCGCCGCCTCGACACGCTCGATGCGGACCAGCGCGAGCGTCGCCGCATGCATCACGCCGCCCACGAGCGCGAGCGCCGCGGTCGCCGCGTGACGCCAGTCGATCGCCGACAGCAGGCGCTCGTTCGCCGTCGCGGTCGCCTCGATGAGCTGACCGCGGCGCTCGGTCTCGGCCTTGGCCTGCAGGCGCGCGTAGGTCAGTCCGGCGAGGTCGGCGAGGAACGCCAGCACCTGCCGATGCCGCCCGCCGAAACTCGCGGGACGCGAGCTCGCGAAGCCGATCGCGCCGACCACGGCGCCCCCGAGGCGCACCGGCAGGTAGACGCGCGAGCGCACCGGCCGGCCGTGTCCGGGCGGCTCGCTGGGATCGCGCGCCACCTCGGTGTCCTCGACGTCGATGGGCAGCCCGGTGCGGATCACCTGCCCGGGATGCCGCTGCTCGGCGGTGCGCTCGGCGCTGCGGCGCTCGGCCTCGGTGAGGCCCTTCGCGTAGACGAGCTTGAGCCGCCCCGTGCCGGGATCCACGAAGTAGATGCCCGAGTACTCGATCGGGAAGAGCTCCTCGGCGAGCGACTCGATGAGCCGGCCGAGTTCGTCGACGGTGCGCACGCCCGCGAGGGCCGTCGCCGCGCGGCGGTCGAGTTCGTTGCGGGTCAGGAGCCAGCGGTTGCTCGCCTCGAGCTCCGCGCGGGGCAGTTGCCCCGCCAGCAGTTCGCCGAAGCGCGCGCCGAGCGCCGCGAGGGGCTCGGTCTCGGGCGCGGCCGCCGAGTTGCGGCGCACGAGCACCAGCACGCCGTGCACGCCGAGCGCCATGCAGGCGACCGCGTGCCCGTCGTCGGTTCGCGAAGGCTGCGGCACGCCGATCGGCGCGAGCGCTTCCGTCAGCGCATCGAGCGGACTCGCCGCCAGCTGCGGCCCGAACACCGCGATCCGCTCGAGCGCGCGATCGCCCGCCGTCGACGAACGCCAGATCCAGACCTCGCATCCGTCGCACGCGGCCGCGAGCGCGCAGGCGCGCGCGCCGCGCTCGGCGACCTCGCGCAGCCCGGCCGCCGCGAGGCGTGGGTCGGCGACGAGGGCCTCGAGCTCCGAAAGCGGCATGGCGCGGAGGGTACGGCTCGCGCGGTCGAGCGGCAATCGGGCCGGCGATCGGGGACAGGCGATCGGGGACAGGCGATCGGGGACAGGCATGCCACGCGTGAACGCCGTCGCCCGTCGCGCGCGCTCGCGCCTCGCCCTGACTTTCACCTTGACACGCGGCGCGCGAACCGCGAACCTCATCGCATGACGCAGCGCCTCGCCCCCAGTTCCCGTCTCGTTGGTCGCGTCGCACTCCTCGGCGCGGTGCTGGTCACGGCCACCCTCGGCATCGGGGCGCAGCAGGCCGCGCAGCCCGCGCGCGAGCAGGCGCAGCCCGCGAAGCCGGCACCCGCCGCCGCCCGCGACCGCCTGCTCGTGTTCAGCAAGACCGCGTCGTTCCGCCATCAGTCGATTCCCGACGGGATCAAGGCGATCAAGGAGCTGCTCGGCGACCGCTACGACATCGACGCGTCCGAGGACTCGGCGGTGTTCAGCGCCGAGAATCTCAAGCGCTACCGCGCGGTCATCTTCCTCTCGACCACCGGCGACATCCTCGACGAGGCGCAGCAGAAGGCCTTCCAGGGCTACATCACCTCGGGCGGTGGATATGCAGGCGTCCATGCAGCGGCGGACACCGAGCACACCTGGCCGTGGTACGGCGATCTCGTCGGCGCGTACTTCAAGACCCACCCCAACATCCAGCCGGCGCTGGTGCGCGTCGAGGACCGCACCCACCGCTCGACCCGCATGCTGCCCGCCGAATGGCGCCGCACCGACGAGTGGTATGTCTACAACCGCAATCCCCGCGGACGCGTGAAGGTGCTCGCGAACCTCGATGACGACACCGTCGAGGGCGCTGATATGGGCGGCGACCATCCGATCGCCTGGTATCACGAATTCGAGGGCGGCCGCTCGTGGTACACCGGCGGCGGTCACACGAGCGAGAGCTACTCCGAGGAGCTCTTCCGAAAGCACCTCGAGGGCGGAATCCTCTGGGCCGCGGGCGCCGTCGACACCGCGCCCGCCGATGCGGCCCCCGCGAAGAAGTGACGCACGCACACGTGATCGAACGCGTGTTCGCTATCGGGACCTTTGCACGCGCGGGTATGGGTCGCTCTGTGCGGTCGCATGGGATAAAATCCCTTCTTATCTAAAAGAAAGCGGCCCAATTTGGGTCGTTACTCTTCCAAGGCGCTTTACAAGTTCAAAGACCGCGTGTAGTTTTCTAGCGCCTCTTTCGAGGCGCCTCAAACTCTGATCTTTTCCCCCATGGGGCTACTGCGAAGCCGATCTCGCAGTGGCCCTTTTTCGTTGGCACTGGCTTTAACACCGGCTCTGCCACCGTCTTTGCCACCGGCGGTTTGCGCGGCGATGCACGCTCGCGGCGGCACGGATCCCACGCGAAGCCTCAACCCCGCGCGAAGCGCCCTGGCGCGAGGAACCCGATCGGCAGCGCGGTCCGCCGATCGAGCGCGAGGTCGGCGAGCGCGTCGCCCATCACCGGCGCGAACTTGAAGCCGTGGCCGCTGAACCCGCCCGCGATCGACACATTCGGATGCGAGGGATGCAGGCCGACCACGAAGTCGCTGTCGGGCGACATGGTGTAGAGGCAGTGCTTCGTCGCGACCACCGCGCGCGCCGCGGCGCCGACCATGCGCTCGGCGGCGGCGGCCACGGTCTCCTGCACGATCACGGCCTCGACCGGCTCTGCGATCTGCGCGGGCCGCACCGCCGGACCGCGTCCGTGCAGGCCGACCTTCAGTCCGCGGGGCGTCCCCATCCCGGGAAACGCGGGCACGCCGTACACCGCCGGCTGGTCGCCGCGGTCGAAGAGCCAAACCGGGAGGGCGTCGTGCTGCCATGCAGGGTCGCCCGCGTCGTCGATCCACACGATGGTCTCGCGGGTCGGCTGCAGCCGCGGCCCGACGCCGCCGAGCAGCTCCGGCATCCACGCGCCGGCCGCGAGCACGAGGGCGTCGGCCTCGAAGCGGGTCACGCCGGGGCCGCCCTCCGCCGCCACCTCCACCCACGCGCCCGAGCCACCCGCGCCCCAGCGGGCGACCGGTGCGTTGCGGACGATCTGCGCCCCCGCCCGCGCGGCCAGCGCGAGCGCACTGCGGATGGTCGCCTCGGGCCGCACGAAGCCGCCCTGCCGCTCGGTCACGAGCTCCCAGTCGTCGGGCACGCTGAACTGCGGGTGGCGCCGACGCAGGTCGCGTCCGTCGATCGCCTCGACCTCGAGGTCGTGGTCGCGCGCGCTGCGCATCATGCCTGCCGCCACCGCGTTGCCCGGCGCGCCGCCGGCGACGAGCCCGGTCTCGAACCGCAGCCGCTCGCCGGCGTCGCGCGCGAGGCGGTCGAAGCCCTCGTAGGCGCGGCGCAGGAGCGGCACGTAGTCGGGGTGCTCGAAGTAGGACAGGCGGATCACCCGGCTCCCCGCGTGCGACGAGCCGAGGTCGTGCGGCGGATCGAAGCGGTCGATGCCGAGCACGCGCGTCCCGCGGCGCGCCAGCGATGCGAGCGCGCAGGACCCCATCGCGCCGAGGCCGACCACGATCACATCCGGACGCACGCGTGCTCCTGTCGCCATGCGTCCCCTATCGGTCGCGGCGCGTCACATGCCCCAACGCTGGAGCAGGTTGGCGAGGTCGGAGGCGCCGACGACGCCGTCGAGGTCCATGTCGCCGATGCCGGTGCCGCCCCACTCGGAGAGCAGGAAGATCAGGTCCTGCGCCGCGACCGTGCCCTGGCCGTTGAGGTTGCCGTTGTTGTAGTCGCGCGCGGTGACGGTGACCGTGACCGAGCGCTCGCGGAAGAGCCCGCCCGCGTCGGTGCCGCGCACGGTGAGCACATGCGTGCCGACCGAGAGATTGCGGCGGGCGAGCAGCCGGCCGGTGCCGATGGGGCCGTCGAGCGAACTCGTCCAGGTCACCGACGACTCGGGCAGCAGCTGCTCGTCGATGTCCCAGGCGGAGCCGTGGAGGATCACCGTCGATCCCTGCGCGAAGGACTGCAGGTTGTTGGGCGTGAGCAGGTGCACATCCGGCGGCTGGTTCACGCCCATGAACGAGGAGTTCGACTCGCGGCGGGCGTTGCGGAGGCCGTCGCTCACGCGCACGGCGAAACGTCCGTGTGCGCCGCGGCTCGCGGGCAGATCGGAGGCGTCGAACTCGAAGGACCCGTCGGTCGCGCGCCCGCCGGTGGCCGCATCGCCGGCGCGTCCCGCCAGCTCGATGCCGACCGCCACGGGAAACCACGCGTGCCCGCCGTCGGGCGAGTAGAGCAGGTCGGCGACAAGCGCATCGCCATCGAGGTCGCGCGCCGACCAGCTCGCGCGCAGCGGGCCGACCAGCGCGCCCGGCGCCGCGTCGCCGGCGTGGGGCAGCGGTCTGTCGCCCGCGCGCGCCACGGCGAACGCGGTGATCTCAGGGGCGTGCGCGCTCCGGCGCATCTCGGCGAGCGGCCGGCCGGGCTGTCCGGCGCGCCATTCGCGCACGAGCACGCGCGCCACCGCCGCGCCGCCGGCGGGCAGCGGCAGGTTCGCGTAGAGCGCGGTCTCGCGATGCAGGTGGCCGGGCTCGGCGCAGGACTCGCGGCAGCTGCGGGTGTCGATCCGCACCGCGGCGAGCCGGGTGCCGTCGTCGGCGTAGCCCTCGACCAGCACGTTGCCGCGCGGATCGTCGGCGGTCGGCGCGACCGCGCCGTGCTCCATCGCGGCCGAGAGCCGCACGCGGCGCATCGCGTGATCGTGCGCGCCGGCGATGCGGAGCACGGTCGACGCCGCGTCGTCGGCGGGACCACCGCCGGAATCACCGTCGGAGCCCGTGAACGCCGCGCAGGCCGCGCGGGCGTCGCCGATCGCGTCGAGGTAGGTGACCGGCGCCACCCAGGCGTCGGCGGTGTTCAGTCCCGCGACCATCACGTCGCGCTTGGTCGAGGGCATGAGCGCCGCGAGGCCGAGCGGATCGCGCAGGTGGTGCTCGATGTCCCATCCGACGATGTTGGTCGTCAGCGTGTTGTGCGCCTGTCCCCAGCAGTGGCCGATCTCGTGCGCGAAGGTGCGCTGGTAGCGCGCGGGGTCGGTGTTGCCGAAGGCCGCCGCGCCCGGCGTGCCGTTCGCCTGCCCGTTGCCGGTGAAGGGATTGCCGGGCAGCCAGCCGTAGATGAACTCCGGCCGCGCGTAGCCCGCGGCGGGGATCTGGTTCTGCCGGATGTCGTTCAGCGTGTTCAGCAGGTTGACGGTCGAGATGTTGATGTCGAGCACATGCGTCGGCGCGGGGAGCGGCGAGCGGTGGTAGTTCCAGTCGCCGGTGCGGTAGATGGCGCGCAGGAACGCGTCGCCCGAGCCGGGCTCGATGATCGTCGCGTTCGGCTGCCCGCCGCCCGGCGTGTAGTTCACCGGCACATAGGCGAGATCGACCATGCGCCGGCACAGGAACGCGCGGTCGTTCACCGCGAGCTGGTTGTTGTCGGGGTTGTCCTCGGCCACCGTGCCGAACGGATTGACCGTCACGACGAAGTCGATGTCGGCGCCCTCGGGCGGCAGGCAGTGGAAGTTGATGGTGTCGCCCGCGTTGTCGCTGCTCGGCGCAACCGGCGCGAGGATCGGGCCGTTGCTGCTGTAGACGGGCGACTCGGGGATCTCGATGCCGTTGGCGTAGATGCGCAGCAGCGCGTCGACCCCTGCGACCGGCGCGGTGGCGCCGGTGAGCGCCACCTTCACGCGCACCAGGGTCGCGTTGCGCGCGATCAGCGGGATGTCGCCGGCCGCGCTCTGCAGTCCCTGGGTGATCTCGAACGACGCGACCGACAGGTCGACCGCCTGTGCGACCGCCGCAGGCGCGAGGCCTGAAAGACACGATGCGACCAGATGCCGGGGCAACCGGAACATTGATGCGACTCTACTGCGGCCGTCGGAAACTCCAACGCATTTCCTGAACGAATCGCGGGAACGTTCGCGGTACCCTCGCACAGGTGGAGACGGCCTCGACACCTGAACCAGCACCCCCGCCCCGCGGACGCGCGGCCGCCATATTTCTGGACTTTCTCCGCTTCGGCGCGCTCGCCTTTGGCGGTCCAGCGGTGCAGATCGCCGAGCTTTCCGCCGAATTCGTCGACCGCCGCGGCTGGCTCGGGGCGGAGCGCTTCCGCCGCGCCCTCGCGGTCTACCAGCTGCTCCCGGGCCCCGAGGCCCACGAGATGTGCTGCTACCTCGGCACCGTGCGCGGCGGCCGGCTCGGCGGCCTCGCGGCCGGGCTCGGTTTCATGCTCCCGGGGCTCGCGCTCATGCTTGCGGCGAGCGCGATCTACGGCGCGGTCGATCTCCGCGCTCCCGCCGTGGCGGGTGCGCTCGGCGCGATGCAGCTCGCGGCGTGCGCGCTGATCGTGCGCGCGGTCCTGCGGCTCATGCGCCCGCTCGCATCCGATTGGCGCCTGATGCTTGCAGTCGCCGCCGCCATCGCGGTGCTCTTCTCCCGTGCCTTCGCACCCGCGCCGCACGACACGGGCACAGGCATCGCCTCCCAAGCGACCACCGTCGCAGCGTTGTTCGGGCACGGGCTCACCGCGGGACTCGTGACCTTCGGCGGCGCGTACACGGCGCTTCCGTACATCGCCGCCACCGCGGCCGGCGAGGGCGGGTGGATGACGCCGCAAGCGTGCCTCGACGGCGTGGCGATGGCGAGCGTGCTGCCCGCGCCGCTGGTGATCTTCGGGACCTTCGTGGGCTACCAGGGCGGCGGCATCGCGGGCGCGCTGGCGTTCACCGCGGGGATCTTCCTGCCGGCGTTCGGCTTCACATTCATTGGATTCGGATTCTTCGAGCGACTCGTCGCGTGGAAACCTGCGCGCGGAGCGCTCGACGCGCTCAGCGCGGTCGCAGTCGGCCTCATCGCGGGCGCTGCATTCGAGTTCCTCTACGCCACGCTCTCGGCGATGGCGGGGCCGCGCGCCGCGCATCAAGGGCCGTTGGACAATCAGCTGCTGCCCTCCATGTGCTTCGGCGTCGCGATGTGGGTGCTCGGCCTGCTGCCGAAGCGGTACGGCGCCCCGATCCTCGTGGTGTCCGCGGCCGCAGCGGGCGCGGCGTACGGCGCGGTGTTCGGCTGACCGTACACTCCGCGCGTGCCGAAGCCCTTCCGCGATTCATCCGACCGTCCGCAGCCGCGCAAGCGCGAGGAGCGTCCGCCGCTGCGCATCTTCCCCACCACGCTGTGGGAGTACCCGAGCCAGCACTACGACAGCCCCGCGATGCGCGAGGCGCAGAAGAAGCAGCGGCTCCACCGCGGCGAGGAGCCGCGCAAGATCGAGATCCAGGGCGATGCCGTCGTCGGCTCCGGTTCGATGCAGGGCGACAAGGACTATGTCGGCGCCACGCCGTCGTGGGTGATCTGGCAGCTGCTCTCGCGCTACACGCGGGAGAACGACATCGTCGTCGATCCCATGTGCGGCTCGGGCACCACGCTCGATGTCTGCCGCGACCTCAAGCGCCAGGGCGTCGGCTTCGACCTCAATCCGCAGCGCCCCGAGATCCGCCTCAACGACTCGCGCAAGCTGCCGCTCGACAAGGAGTCGGTCGACTTCGTGTTCATCGACCCGCCGTACTCGACGCACGTCGACTACTCCGACGACGCGCGCTGCATCGGCAAGCTCGACTCCGGCGGCGAGGACCACGGCAAGGCCTACTACCGCGCGATGGAGGATGTGATCCGCGAGATCCACCGCGTGCTCAAGCCGGGGCGCTACATGGGCCTCTACGTGAGCGATTCGTGGCGGAAGAAGAAGGGCGCCCAAGGACAGTCCATGAAGGGCAGCGAGTTCATGCCCATCGGCTTCGAGCTCTTCGCGATCATGCGCAAGTACATGACCCCGGTCGACATCATCTCCGTCGTCCGCCACAACAAGAAGCTCGAGTACGGCAACTGGCGCAAGGCCGCCGAGGAAGGGAACTTCTTCCTGCGGGGGTTTAACTACTGCTTCATTTTCCGGAAGGTGTGAGCGGGCGGCGCGGTGGCCGGCTGCGGTTCATTCAGCGGATGAGGCGGGAGATGACGGCGCGGGCGGGATGCCGGGCGCTGCGTCGGGCAATTTGCTGAGATTGCGCTTTGGAAAATTGCAGAAACATGGCATGATGTGAACTCTCTGCACGGCTCGGGCGCTGACGCTGATTGAAATGGCTTGAAGAGGAAATCGATCGATGAACCGCTTGAATGACGTTTTGAATCATGCTTGTGGTGTTCGGCCGAGCCGCTACGCGGCGCAGCTCTTGCCACACCGCGCCCTCGCTCTTCTCGCTGCATCCATCGCCACGCTCGCGAGCACCAACGCGCTCAGAGGCGACGCGACGGTCGCATGCTGGGGGTACAACAACTACGGCCAGTGCAATGTCCCCCCAGGACTCGCGAACGTCACCGCTGTCGCGGCGGGCGAACAACACACCGTCGCGCTCAAGGGCGACGCCACGGTCGCATGCTGGGGGTACAACGTCAACGGCCAGTGCAATGTCCCCCCAGGACTCGCAAACGTCACCGCTGTCGCGGCGGGCAGCAACCACACCGTCGCGCTCAAGGGCGACGCCACGGTCGCATGCTGGGGGTACAATCTTTACGGTCAGTGCAATGTCCCCGCAGGACTCGCAAACGTCACCGCTGTCGCGGCGGGCGTACAACACACCGTCGCGCTGAAGGGCGACGCCACGGTCGCATGCTGGGGGAACAACGGCGTAGGACAGTGCGCTGTCCCCGCAGGACTCGCAAACGTCACCGCTGTCGCGGCG
>JBMOGJ010000012.1:0-45997 GCA_049318425.1 Phycisphaerales bacterium
ACCCTCGACCTCACCCTTACCAAGGGTGTGCTCTACCACTGAGCTACGGTGGCATGATGTGCAGACAGAAATCATCCAACTCCTGTCGCACTCGCCCGCATCGCTCGCTTTCGCTCGCACACGCGGGGCACGCCAGTCCGGCCGTTCGTGTTCGCACACGCAGCCGGAGCGCGTGCGTTCATCGGTCATTCGTCGCCACGAGTTGCACGATCTCGTGGGAGAAGAGCGACCGATGAAAAACCGTGCCAGAGGGCACGGTGGGACGGGGAGTTTAGCAAGTCGAGCACTCGGTGCAAGGGGTCGCGCGCTGTCCCGCGCTTCCTTCCCGCGGTCACGCGCACGGACGACGGGTCGAAGGGACGCGCGGCGGCGCCTTCCGACCGTGCGCGGCGGCCCGTGTCAGGGATTGGTGAAGAACGTCTTGCGGTCGAGGCCGAAGACGCGCACACCGTTGTCGACCTCGAGCTCGCGGAGGTTGTCCCACTCGGGCACGCTGTCGACGTGGCCGTCCAGGAAGAGGCAGAGGGCGTAGCCGCCCGAGTAACGCCACTCCACGCCCGTGAGATTGAGGTTGTTATCCGCCGTGAGGGTCGGATCGTTCACCGTGAGCAGCTCGCCGGCGTTGCTGTCCATGCAGTACATCGACGCCTCGGGGCGCTTGATCTGGCCGGTAACCCAGTAGTTGCCCGAGTACGGATGCGCGGTGGTCGGCGGGCGGGCGTCGAAGAACGGATTGCCGCCGAAGTAGCCCAGGTCGCCCTTCTCGGACTCGGTGCATCCATCGCCATGCGGCGTGGCGCCGGTGCCGTTCGGGACCTTCTGCATGAGCTCGGCCGAGCGGAACAGGTTCTTCGCCTCGAAGCCGGTGGCGTAGAGCGCGGCATCGGGCGAGTCGTAGCGGTAGTCCCACGGGCTGGCGGGATTCTCCGCGGTGTTCGCGATCGGTCCGAACTTGCCGGTGGTCCACAGGATGTCGGCCCACGAGCCGACGCTGAGCGCGCCGATCGGCGCGAGCGTGCCCGGCGGCGAGGCGGTGCGCACCTTGCCGGGCGCGAGGTTCTGGCTGTAGTCGAAGGCGGTGGGCACGATCGACTCGCGGTTGTCGCCCGCGTAGAGCACGAGCAACTGGCCGATTTCCCGCAGATTCGCCTGGCTGGTGGCCCAGAGCGCGTTGCGCCGCGCGACGCTGAGCGCCGGCAGGAGGATCGCGAGCAGGACGGCGATGACGCCGATGACGACCAGCATCTCGACGATGGTGATGCCGCGGGAAGACTTGCGATTCAGCATGGTTTCACGCCTTTCGAGAAGGTCCGCCGGCGGACCCGTCCTGCACTTCGGTCCTGCATGTCGGTCCCGGGGGCCGATCGCCGGCCGGGAGTCACATCGTATCTACGCACGCCCGGCGCCCGAGGTGGCGGTCCATCCGCCGCGCTGTTTGGACAGCTTGGCTGGTGGATGCCGGCCACGCCCAGGTCCGCCGAGGCCTGCGTCAACCCATCGCCATCGTCATCAGGAACTCGGCGTTCGACTTGGTCTTGGCCACGCGGGTGCGCAGCAGCTCCATGGCGTCGACGACGTTCATGTCGCTCACGACCTTGCGGAGGCGCACGATGAGCTCGTGCTCCTTCGCGTCGAGCAGCAGCTCCTCGCGGCGGGTGCCCGAGGCGCCGATGTTGATCGCGGGATAGACGCGCTTCTCGACGAGCTTGCGGTCGAGGTGGAGCTCGGCGTTGCCGGTGCCCTTGAACTCCTCGAAGATCACTTCGTCGGCGCGCGAGCCCGTGTCGACGAGCGCGGTGCCGAGGATGGTGAGCGAGCCGCCGTTCTCGATGTTGCGCGCCGAGCCGAAGAACTTCTTGGGCTTGATGAGGGCCGCGTTGTCGACGCCGCCCGAGCCGATCTTGCCCGAGTTCGGGAGCGCGTTGTTGTAGCCGCGGGCGAGGCGCGTGATCGAGTCGAGCAGGATCACGACGTGCTCGCCGAACTCGACCATGCGGCGCGCCTTCTCCATGACCATCTCGGAGACCTGGATGTGGCGGATCGCCTCCTCGTCGAAGGTGCTGGCGACGACCTCGACGTGCGACGGGGTATTGCGCTTGAAGTCGGTGACTTCCTCGGGACGCTCGTCGACGAGGAGCACGATCACGTGGACGTCCTTGTGGTTCGTCGCGATCGCGTTGGTGATCTGCTGCAGGATGACGGTCTTGCCGGTGCGCGGCGGCGCCACGATGAGCGCGCGCTGGCCGAAGCCGAGCGGCGTGACCATGTCGATGATGCGGGTCTCGACCTTGCCCGAGCCGAGCATCTCGAGGTGGATGCGCTTGTTCGGGTGGAGCGGCGTGAGGTTCTCGAAGGTGGGCAGGTCGTGCAGCACCGACGGGTCGCGGCCGTTCACGCTCTCGACGCGGAGCAGCGCGAAGTAGACCTCCTGGTCCTTCGGCGGGCGCACGAGGCCCTTCACGACATGGCCGCGGCGCAGGCCGAAGTGGCGGATCTGCGCGGGCGACACGTACACGTCGTCGGGCGACGGGCAGTACGAGTAGTCGGCGCTGCGGAGGAAGCCGTAGCCGTCGGGCGTGATCTCGAGGGTGCCCTCGGCGATCATGAGCCCCTGCTTCTGGGCGCGCGCCTTGAGGATCTCGAAGATCAGCTTCTGGCGCGGCTGGTTGACGTCCTCGATGCCCGACTGCTTGGCCAGCTTGTTGACCTGGTCGACCGGCATCTTCTGGAGCTTGGCGAGGTTGAGGTCGTCCTTCTTGGCGATGTCGTACTTGCCCTCGAGCTCCTTCTCGATCTCCGCCAGTTCGGCGGCGAGCTGCTCGTCCGAGGGGATCTGGCCCGGCTCGAGACGGGGCGATGGGATGAGCGGGCGCGGCGCGCGCTCGCCGCCGCCTCCACCTCCGCCGCCACCGCCGCCTCCACCACCACCGCCGCCATTCTCACCCTTGCCACGACGACGACGACGACCGGACTTGTGACTCATCTGAACGCTCCTGAAGTTTCCCGGGAACGGCGTCCCGAAATGGTTTCCCGAGCCCGGTTCGGCCCGCGCCCGCAGCATGCTGCCGGGCGGATCAATCCTGGTCGGATCTGCTCTGTGAAGAAGGATGGCGAGAGGGATGGCGAGTGGATCGGGCGGACCCGGGGGCCTGCGGGACGGTGGGTCCGACTGGTCCTGGGGCGCTCGACGGAACCGCGGAGAACCGCATCTTCCGGGGCACGCGACGCCTCGCGCACCCGACCGCCGCTTTCGCGACGGAGGGATCTTGACCGAACGGGCGCGAAAGGTCAAGCGTGGCGGCGGGTTGGGTGCGACGGACGAGCGGGTCACCCGTGCGTGGACGCGCCCCGGCCGATGATCGCGGCGAGGACGCGCTCGACCGCGCGGCGCAGGGCCGCGGGATCGCCCGAGTTCTCGACCACGTCGGTGCTGCGGCGCCGCTTCTCGTCGAGCGGCAGCTGCGAGGCCTCGCGGCGGGCGAGCTCGGCGTCGTCCCAGCCGCGGGTCGCGCGCACGCGGGCGAGGCGGAGCTCGCGCGGCGCGTCGACGAAGATCACGGCGTCGCACTCGCGCTCGAGTCCGACCTCGAAGAGCAGCGGCGCGTCGATGACGAAGGCGCGGGTCGCGACCGGCGCGGCGGCGAACTGCGCGCGGCGGCGCGCCTCGATGCGGGGATGCATGATGCGCTCGACCTCGGCCCGCAGCGCGGTATCGGCGAAGATCGCGCGCCCGAGCGCCGCGCGGTCGATCGAGCCGTCGGGCGCACGGACCCGTGCGCCGACGCGGGCGACGATCGCCTCGCGCACCTCGGGCGCCTCGAGGACGGCGCGCGCCGTGTCGTCGGAGATGCACACCTCGCAGCCGAGCTCGGCGAGCAGGCGCGCCACCGCGCTCTTGCCTCCGCCGATGCCGCCGGCGATCCCGATGGTCGGGCGGAACGGATGGCTCGGCGCGGCGCGGGGGCTCGGCAACGGTGGGCTCGGCATCGGATGCGCAGGATAGAGGACGGTTCCCGCGCGCGCGTCCGCTCAGGCGACGCCGAAGAGACCGCGGATCGCGCGCTTCACGCGGCCGCCGCCGAGGCGCAGGAAGTCGCCGGCCGCGTCCTCGACGCGCGCGCCCGCCTCGAGACGGGCGAGCCGCAGCGCCCCGTCGATCGCGCTCGCGAGCGGCGAGCCGGCCAGCTGCGCGCGCGCGACGCGCATCTCGACATCGAGCAGCGCGAGGTCGCGGTCCTCGCCGAGCGCCGACGCGAGGCGCTTGGCGCGGGAGCGGAGTCGCCGCACCGGGGCGGGAACCTCGTCCTCGAACGGCCGCAGCGCCAGGGCGAGGAACGACGCCTTCTTGCGGCATTCGTGGAGGCGCGCGAGGTCGCCGCCGCGGAGCGCGACCTCGAGCTCGTCGCGGCATCCGTTGAAGCTGCGGACGAGCAGCGACGACGCGTGCCCGGCATCGAAGCCCGCGCCGAGCGCGCGGGGATCGTCCATCGCCGTGAGCGCGGCGCGCGCCGAGCGCAGCGAGCGGCGGGCGCGCTCGATCGACGCGGCCGCGAAGGCCGCCTCGTCGCGCTTGTCGGACTCGCCGAGGACGAGCGTCGCGAGCAGCACCGTGCGCACCACGCGGCGCGCCTCCTGGTTCGCGAACCGCTCGGAAAGCCGCTGGATCGAGCGGGTGAGCGCGTCGCGGTCGCGCAGCGTGCCGAGCACCTGGTTCGCCTTGGCGCTGAACTCGAGGACGCCGTCGATCGCGTCGTTGCGGGCGTCGCTGTGCTCGCGATGCTCGCGGCGCGCGCGGTCGTCGCCGGCGGCGTGGGTGTGCGCGCGGTCGTGCGCGCGGTCGTGCCCGTGGTCGTGCGCAGCGTCCGGCTCCTCACGCCCGCAGCGGCAGAGCGGCGCGATCGCGCGGACCGCCTTCAGCTCGCGGCGCGCGCTGCGGACGGCCTCGCGGCGCGCGGCCGGCGCGTCGACCGACTCGAGCGACGCGTCGGCGAGCAGGACCGCCGCGCGCAGCGCCGAGACCAACCGCACGCCTGCGTCGAGGGGCGCACCGCCACTCGGCGGGCGCGTCGCCGCGCGCGCGCCGTCGACGCCGCCTTCCTCGCTGGGTTTCGCCGTGAAGTCCACGGGGCGACTGTACCCGTGCACCCCGCGTTTTCCCCGCGGATCTCCGCATTTTGCCGTTCGTGCTACCTTCTCGGTCCTGCGCATCCGCGCCGGCAACGGCGCTTTCCCGCGCCCGAACGCGAGCCCACCATGTCGAACGAGAAGAACTCCCAGAGCCAGAAGCCGTCCGCCGCGCCCCAGACCGCGATCACCCCGACCCGCGCGGAGAACTACCCCGAGTGGTACCAGCAGGTTGTGCGCGCGGCCGACCTCGCCGAGAACAGCGATGTGCGCGGCTGCATGGTCATCAAGCCCTGGGGCTACGCGCTCTGGGAGAACATCCAGCGCTCGCTCGACAAGATGTTCAAGGACACGGGGCACAAGAACGCGTACTTCCCGCTGTTCATCCCGCTGTCGTACTTCGAGAAGGAGGCCGAGCACGTCGAGGGCTTCGCGAAGGAGTGCGCGGTCGTCACGCACCACCGCCTGAAGCCGGGCGTGAAGGCCGACGGCAAGGAAGGCCTGATCCCCGACGGCGAGCTGCAGGAGCCGCTCGTCGTGCGCCCGACCTCGGAGACGATCATCGGCGCGAGCTTCGCCAAGTGGGTGCAGAGCTACCGCGACCTGCCGCTCCTCATCAACCAGTGGGCGAACGTCGTGCGCTGGGAGATGCGCACGCGGCTCTTCCTGCGCACGGCCGAGTTCCTCTGGCAGGAAGGCCACACCGCGCACGCCACCGAGAAGGAGGCGATGGAGGAGACCCTGAAGATGCTCGAGGTCTACGCGGATTTCGCGGAGAACTGGATGGCGATGCCCGTCCTCAAGGGCGAGAAGACCGAGGGCGAGCGCTTCCCCGGCGCCGTGAACACCTACTGCATCGAGGCGATGATGCAGGACCGCAAGGCGCTGCAGGCGGGCACCTCGCACTTCCTCGGGCAGAACTTCGCGCACGCGAGCGACATCAAGTTCAGCGACGCCGAGGGCAAGATCTCGTTCGCGTGGACGACCTCGTGGGGCGTGTCGACGCGCCTGATCGGCGGCATGATCATGACCCACGCCGACGACGACGGCATGGTGCTGCCGCCGCGTCTGGCGCCGTCGCATGTCGTCATCATTCCCGTGACGCACAAGCCCGAGACCGCGCAGGCGGTGCTCGACTTCTGCAACAAGCTCGCGGCGGATCTCCGCAAGATCCCCTACGCGGGCCGCACGGTCGACGTCGAGGTCGACGCGCGCGACATCCGCGGCGGCGACAAGGCGTGGCAGTGGATCAAGAAGGGCATCCCCCTGCGCGTCGAGGTCGGCCCGCGCGACATGGAGCAGGACTCGGTGTTCATGGCACGCCGCGACCGCGCGCACAAGGACAAGCAGAGCCTCAAGCGCGACGAGTTCGTGGCGACGATCACGACGATCCTCGAGGACATGCAGTCGGGCCTCTTCGCGCGCGCCATGGCGCACCGCGACGCGAACATGAAGCGCATCGACTCGCGCGCCGAGTTCGAGGCGTTCTTCGGCGCGAAGAACGAGGCCGAGGGCGACGAGGGTTCCGGCGGCGCGGTGAAGGGCGGCTTCGCGCTCGTCCACTACTCGCCGGACCCGAAGCTCGAGGACGAGCTCAAGGCGAAGTTCGCGGTGACCTGCCGCTGCATCCCCGTCGAGGGCGACGCGGAGGCTGGCACGTGCATCTTCAGCGGCAAGCCGAGCGCGCGGCGCGCGGTGTTTGCGAAGTCCTATTGAAAGTTCGATCGGATCGCGGATGTCGCGAGTGCCCGTGGACGAAGTCCGCGGAGCACCGGACGCGGGAGTCGACTCCCGGCGTCATCCGTTCCGCGGATTCCGTCACGTCCTGCGGACGCGACTCCATCCACGGGCACTCGCATCGTTCGGAGTCCGGTGGACGGGGCTGCGTCCGCGACCGCTCACTTCATGTTGTCTTCGGCGGCGGCGGCGCGGGATGGGGCCGTCTCGGGCGCGGTCTCCGCGAGCTGCGCGGCTTCGGCGAGCTGCAGCGGGTCGTTCATGACCGGCTTCTCGGTGGGGATCAGCCAGCGGTAGTGCCACGCCACGGTCCACGAGGCGAGCGGTCCGCCATTGAACTTCACCGTCATGAGCTGATAGACGCCGCCCTCGGGATACACCACGTCCACCTCGGCGGTACCGCCGGAGATGCGCAGCTGCTTGACCGAGTAGACGTTCTCGTCGCCCGGCTCCATCGCGCGCGCGCTGTCGGGCAGCAGGTAGGCGACGCGGTTCCAGGTGTTCTCGGGAAGACCCGCGGGCAGGTTGAAGACGATGTCGGTGCCGGGCGCGGTCACGCGGTGCGCTTCCTTGATCGCGCCCGCCATGACCTCGGGTCCGGGCGACACGCTCGGCGTGTTCACCGGCCGACCGGCGACGGGCGGATAGGTCGAGACCGCCGCACACCCCGCGGGGATGCACGCAGCCACGACGGACAGGACGAGAGACGCGGAAAGGGAGCCGGACTTGGGGGACATCATCGTGGGCACCGCCTGGAGGAACTGCTCGAAGACCTGCGGGAGTGGACCCCGAAGGAGCAGGCCTCCGGGGAACGCATATGGGACGCATCCTAGCGATGCACCGCGGCTGCGGCGCGCGCAACGTTGGTCGTGCAGGGTGCGTGCGGGTGGACGCGCGTCGCGCGCGTACCTCGCGGAAACAGTGTCGACAAAAACATCGTCGGCGCCTCAGATACTCTGGGGCGCCGACGATGCAAACGTGGAATTCGGTCTGCGGCGCGGACGGGAATCCAAACAGCCGCAAGCTCGAGGGGACCGTCGGATGCGCCACGCAAGCGCTGGTCCGGCGGGTCGCGTTTAAGGTACGCGGCCCCTACAGGTCACTTTCGTGATCCTGTTTCGTCAGAGCCAACCCTTAAAGGGGGGAGTTGGGAGGGGAGAAGGTCAACCCTGACGCATGAGAAGAGACGCAAGGGGGTGCGACTCTGCGCAAGCGGATCGCGAAATCGCGAAAACGGTGCGGGAGGCTGGCAGCCGGGGGCGGGATTGTCCGCGAGCCCGGGGGCCGGGGATGGTGGCAAGTGGTTTCGGCGCAACGCTTTAGCGCAGCGCGTCCGCACGGGTCGGCACGCGGGGTCTTCGCGTGCGCGGTTTCCGGAAGGCTGTTGCGGAAGGTTGTTGCGGAAGGCCGTTGCGGAGTATTGGCGCGCCTCAGCCGAGGGCGAGCTCCGCCGGGATCGGGCGGGCGCGGCCGTCGCGGTCGAGGCAGGCCAGGGTCGTCTGCCCCTCGACGAGCAGTTCCTCGCCGCGGAAGAGGCTGTACCCGTGCTCGATCTTGACCGGCCCCGCGACGAGCAGGCGGGTCTCGAGGCGCATCAGGTCGTCGTAGCGGGCAGGCCGGCGGTAGCGGACCTCGAGGCGCACGACCGCGAGGAACACCCCCGCCTCCTCGAGCGCGCGGTAGTTGCCGCCGGTCGCGCGCAGCATCTCGGTGCGGCCGATCTCGAAGTAGACCGGATACACGGAGTGATGGACCACGCCCATCGGGTCGCACTCGGGGTAGCGCGCGCGGATCTCGGTCGAGTGGGTCGACAGCGGCGCGCGTTCGGCGGAGCCTGAGGCGGCGGAGGATCGGCGCGCCGACGCCGCGGACTCGCGGATCTCGGGGGTCGGTGTGGGCGGGTTGGTGTCGGGCATCTGCGTTCAAACTCCGTTGGGCGATCGAGTTCGTCGTGTTCCGCTGCGGGGGCGTTCACTTGCCGATGCAGAAGCGGGAGAAGACGAGGCCGAGCACCTCGTCGGGGTGCATCGGTCCGGCGACCTCGCCGAGTGCATCGAGCGCGGCGCGGAGCAGGCTGGCCACCAGCTCGACATCGCCGAGGCGCGGGGCGGAGTCGCCGGGACGCACGATGGCCGCGCCCGCACGCACCGCGGTCTCGCGCAGCGCAGACTCGGCGGCGGCGAAGGCTGCGTCGTGCCGGGGAAGGATGTCGGCGAGGCGCGCCCGTCGGAGCGCTCGGTCGCGGCGGATGCGGGCGGCGAGCTCGGCCTTCAGCGCGTCGATGCCGTCGCCGGTGCGGGCGCTCACGGAGAGGGTGCGCGCGTGCGCACCTGCGCGCGCGGCGGCGCCAAGGTCCGACATGGTCGCCACCTCGACGAGGTCCGGCTGAGGCGCGCCGCCGGGTTCGCGGGAGGCAGGACCGATCCCCGTGATCGCGATGGGCATCGCGCCGCACGGCGTGCAGCGGACGATGACGTCGGCGGCGGCGAGCATCTCGTGCGCGCGCCGCTGCATGTCGGCGGCGATGGTGCTGCCGGGCGATGTCGATACGACCGCGTGGGCCGACACGACCGCGTGGGTCGATACGCCCGCGCGGGTCGATGCGCCCGCCACGGTCGTGTGCGTCGCGTCGCGATCCACCGGTGCCCCCTGCTCGCCGTGGCCGACGCGCTCGAGCCCGGCGAGATCCGCCAGATCAACCTCGAGTCCCGCGCCGAGCAGCAGTCGCTCGACGATCGCGTCGCGCGTGGTGCCCGCGAAATCGCTCGCGATGGTGCGCGGGCGGCCGAGGAGCGCGTTGAAGAGCGTGCTCTTGCCCGCGTTCGGCGCGCCCGCGAGCACGACGAGCGGCACCGCGTGCGCGTGCGCCGAGGCCTGCGCACCGCGGAGCGCAGCGCATGCGTCGGCGAGTCCCGCCGCGCGCGCGGCGAGGACGGCGGGCGCGATGGCCACCACATCCTCCTGGTCGGTGAAGTCGATGCCCGCCTCGACGAGGGCGAGCAGTTCCGCGGTGGCCGCGAGCAGTTCGGCCGCGCGCGTGCCGGTCGCACCACCCGCGAGTTCGTCGGCGGCGGCGATCTCGGCGTCGCTGGTCGCGGCGATGCGGGCGGCGATCGCCTCGGCCTCGTCGACCGTGAGCCGTCCCGCGAGATGCGCGCGGAACGCGAACTCGCCGCGCCGCGCGAGACGCGCCTCGAAGCCGGCGCCCTGCGCGCCCGCGACGAGCGCCTCGGCCACGAGCGCCGCCAGCGCGGGCGCGCCCACGCAGGAGATCTCGAGCGCGTCCTCGCCGGTGAAGCTCGCGCCCGACTCCATCCACAGGGCGATCACGGGGCACGACATGCCGGCGCGGGCGATGTCCGCCGCGTCGAGGCCGACACCGCTGCATCCGAAGCCATCGAGCCGCGCACGCGCACGCAGCACGCCGCGCGCCTGCGGCTCGACGCCGAGCACCGCCCGCGCCGCCGCGCGCGCACCCGGGCCAGACGCCCGCACCAGCGCGCGTACGCCGCGCCCCGGGGGCGAGGCGACCGCGACGATGGTTGCCCGCGCCGGCGCGGCCACGCGCTCAGCGCTCCTTGAACTTCTTCTGCTGGTCGCGCTGCTTGGCGCGCTCGAGCGCCTGCTCGTACATGCGCCCGAGGAAGTCCTTCTTCTTGCGCGCCGTCGGCTTGACGGTGAGGTCCATCGCGTCGACCTGCTTCTTGATGATGCGGCCCTCGACGATGCCGATGCAGGTCGAGGTGAGGATGTAGAGCGTGAGGCCGCTGGGCACCACGTACATCATGATGGGGAACATCAGCACCATCATCCACTTCATCATCTTCTGCTGGGCGATCTGCTCCTCGCTCATGTTCGGCGTCGGAGGCGTCATGTACTGCTGCTGGAACCAGAACACGATGCCCATCAGGATCGGCAGCAGGTTGATCGACGAGAGCGAGAACAGGAACAGGTTGATCGGCGCGCTGAACTTGATGAAGTTGTCCTGCGCCGAGAGGTCGGCGAGGAAGCTCCAGTCGCCGAAGCTCTGGAAGAGCCCGAAGAACGGCGCCTGGTGGCGCAGCGGGAACGCGAAGTAGAGCACCGCGTAGAGCGCCATCCAGATCGGCATCTGCGCGAAGGTCGGCAGCAGTCCGCCGACGCAGCCCGCGGGGCTCACGCCCTTCTCGCGGAAGAGGCGCATCTGCTCCTGCTGCATGCGCGACGGGTCGTCCTTGAACTTCTTCTGCAGCGCGTCGAGCTCGGGCTTCATCGCGGTCATCGCGCGCGAGAAGCGCTGCATCGAGATCTGCGACTTCTTCTGCACCGGGTGCAGGATCAGGCGCACGACCACGACGAGCGCGATGATCGCCAGGCCCCAGTCGAACACGAGGTAGTCGTGGATGAAGGTGAGGAACCAGAGCAGGAAGTCGGCGAGCCAGCTGAAGGTGCACCACGAGCAGCAGCCCGCCATGAGGTACACGATCAGGTCGCCCATGCCGAGGCTCTCGTAGGGCTGCATGCCCTCGAGCACCTTCGGGTCGAGCGGGCCGGCGTAGACGCCCATCGAGAGGCTGGTGCGCGACGCGGCCTCGACGGTGACGACCGGGCTCCACAGCGTCGCGAACACCACGTCGTTCGGCGTCGGCTCGCCGTTCGAGATCACGCGGACCTCGGCGACCGACGACAGCAGCTTGCTGTCCGACGCGTTCGAGTGCACGGTGAACGAGAAGTAGCGGTCGGTGATGCCGTACCACACGAGGCCAAATCGGCCCTCGGTCGAGGCGGTGTTCGGCCAGAGCGTGAGGTCGTTGGCGGCGATGCGCTTGAGGACGTCGCCGCGCTCGAACATCTGGCCGTTCGCGGTCACGAACGACTGCGAGGGATCGCGCTCGGGCGGATAGAGGTAGCCGAAGTGGTAGCGCCGCGCCTCGGTGAGCGTGTTGGGGTCGCGCGCCGAATCGCCCGGGCCGTACTGCACGAGGCGCACCGCGTGCGGCTTGCCGTCGAGGTTCTCGATGGTGTCGACCACGCCGAGGAGGTACTTGTTCGCGGGATCGACGCCGAGTCCGGTGTAGACGCGGGTGAGGCGCAGGACGGGCGTGCCCGCCGCGTCGACGATCTCGGTCTGGAACACGCCGGGCCGCGACGGATCGCTCGCCCACACCTTGGAGAAGAGGCTGACGAGCGCGCCGTCGACCTCGACCGCGCGCATGGCGAGCGCGGGCACGTCGAACTGCTGCAGCCGGCGCGACTCGGTGAGCACGTAGCGCTCGCCGTCGGCCGGCATGAGCGCGGGGTCGTTGGCCGCGCGCGCGCGCTTGGCGGCGATCGAGGCGTCGACGGTCTTCCAGAAGTCGGCGAAGACGATGCGCGAGATGCCCGCGCCGGTCGGCGCGAACTCGATGAGGTACGGCGCCTGCGCGGGATCGAGCGAGCCAAGCGTGCCGGCGGCGTCGGGCGCGGTGAGGCCGGCGGGGACGCGCGCGGAGAGCGCAGTGGGATTCGCGGTGGCGGCGGCACCGCCGCTGGTGGACGCGTTGCTGGCGGTACCTGTCGCCGCGTCGGCGGGCGTCGTGCCCGGCGCCGGCGCGTCGGCGGTCTTGCCCGACTCGGCCGTGGCGGCGGGGCTCGCGGCGCCGTCCGCGGGGGACTGCGCCGGCGGGGTCTTGGGACCCTGGCCGCCGCTGACGATGATGCCGATGCTGACGACGAGCGCAGCGAATCCGCTCGTGATGAGGAACTTCTTCAGGGTGGGTGACATGTGTTGGGCACCGAAAGCGCCCAGCGGACCGCCGGGCAGGGCGCAAAGCGTACCGAAGGCGCGGATTCGATGTCGGAGCGGCGCCGGGGAGGCGCGCGCGCGTGCTTATTGACCCAGTTCGAGGCGCTCGGCGAGCCACGGATCGAGATCGGCGCCGGCGGCGCGCAGGTCGTGGAGCTTCCGCTGGGTGCGCGCGATGTCGTACTCGACGCGGTGGAAGGTGAAGCGGTCGGGCTCGCCGGAGGCGGTGGCGGAGGCGCCCGCGTCGTTGCCGCCCGTGTCGAGGATGGCGTAGCTCGCCCGCGGGTCGCGGTCGCGCGGCTGGCCGACCGAGCCCGGGTTCAGGATGAAGCGCATGCCGCGCGGCATCTCGTTCTCGCCGGGAGTCCAGCTGGTGATGTCGGCGGGCACGCCGACCCACTCGACCGACGCCTCGTTGCGGCTGCGCGTGCCGGTGCTGGCGCCGCGCGAGCCCGACGACGCGTCGCCGAACTCGCGGTCCTCGAGGAAGAAGCCCGGCACATGGGTGTGGCCGACGAACGCGCTCACGCGCTGCGGCATGCCGGTCGGCGAGGGCAGCGTGAGCATGCGGAAGCTGCGCTCGATGCGGTGCGCGTTCTGCTCGGCGTCGGTCGGGAAGAGGTACTCGTTCACCGGCCGCGTGGGCGAGCCGTGCACGCAGATGTAGCGGTCGAGCATCACGTGGCGCGGGGAGATGCTGAACAGGTAGTCGACGCGCGACTTGGGATCGCGCAGCATCGCGGCACGGCGCTCGAAGTCGGCGGCGTCGATCTCACCCGCGGCGCGGCGCGCGTCGAGCGCGGCGACCGACTTCTCGATGTGCGCGGGGCTGGTCGCGCCGAACACCTGCGCGCGCGTCCAGAAGGCGGCGTTGCGGGCGACCGGGTTGAAGTTCGTGGGCTCGTAGAGCGCGGCGAAGTCGTGGTTGCCGAGCAGCGACCAGGCGCAGGTCGAGCGGACGAGGTCGACGCACTCGAGCGGATCGGGACCGTAGCCGACGACGTCGCCGAGGCAGATCATGGAGTCGTAGCCCTGCGCGCGCGCGTGGGCGATGACGGCCTCGAAGGCGGCCAGATTGGCGTGGATGTCGCTGACGATCGCGATGCGCATGCTGGGTCACCCGTGGCCCGCGACCGGCGTTCCCGGCGTCCGCCGCAGCGTTCGCCCGGTCCGGTGCGGAGCGGCGGCGGATGGTAGCAAGGACCGCCGTCAGGTCGGGAACGCGATCGTGCGGTTGAGCGAGACGCGGACCATTTCCTGCACCGAGCGCTCGTTGACGGGCTTGGCGAGGATGCGCGTGCCCGGCGGGAACTCGTTCGGATCGGGGTTGGTGCTGGAGATCACGAGCCGGGTGCCCGAGGCGATGTCGTGGAACTCAAGTCCCGATCCATCGGGGAGCTTGCGGTCGGCGACGATCAGGTCGGGTCGGCGCTGCGAGATCAGCTGGCGCGCCTCGGCGAGCGTCTTCGCGACGGCGGTGTCGAGGCCGAGCTTGCGGAGCTCCTCGCCGAGCTCGCGCGCGGCGTCGGCGGATCCGTCGACGATGAGCACGTGCATCGCGCGGGAGGCGGGCTTGCGCTTGGCGTGGGTGCTGGCGTGGACGTGGCCCTGCTGCGCATGCGCGCCGCCGTGGCGTCCCTGCGCGGCGAGGCGCGATTCGTAGTTGGTCTGCGGGTGCGCGTCGGTCGGGCCGCGGTACATCGCGCCGAAGGATGCGGCGGAGTCGGGCGCTGCGGGGGATGGCGTCGCGGGGGATGGCGTTGAGGCGGGCGGCGTTGCGGCAGACGCGCTCGCGGCGGTCGTGCCGGACGCAGGAGTCTGCGGTGCGGGCGACGATGCGCTGCGCGGCGCGTGGGCGGCGTGCGCGCGCGCGGGCGCGGGCGACGGCGACGGCGACGCGGTGGTCGTCGGCTTGAGCGGAGGAGTCGCGGCGGTGCGCGCGTCGTTCGTGGAGGGCGCGCTCCGCACGTCGAGGCTGGAGGACGCGCTGCGCACGTCGAGCGCCTTCGCCGCCGCGTCGAGACGCATCTCGAGCTTGCCCGCCATGCGCTCGGCCACGCGTTCGGCGACGCGCTCGGCGACCGCGTCGGCCACGACATCCGCCACCGCATCGAGCTCGCCCGCGGGCGCGTCGACGCGCGGCGCGTGGACCTCGAGGGTGAAGACCGCGCCGCCGCCCACGCGGTTGTCCGCGCGGGCATCGCCGCCGAGCAGGCGCGCGCAGCGGCGGACGATCGCGAGACCGAGGCCCGCGCCTTCCTTCGCATGGCGCGCGGTGCGCTTGCCCTGGGTGAACGGCTCGAAGATGCCCTCGATCGCGTCCTGCTCCACGCCCGGACCGTTGTCGAGCACGCGGAACGCGAGCATGTCGCCCGCGCGGCGCTCGATCTCGATCACGATCGGCCCGCGGTCGCTGAACTTGATCGCGTTCACGAGCAGGTTCACCAGCGCCTGGCGGATGCGCACGAGGTCGGTGCGCACGAAGTGCTTCGGGTCGGTCGCGCTGCCGAGCCAGCGGGTCTCGACGGTGAGCCGCTTGAGGTGCGCCTTGGGGGCGACCACCGCGCGCGCGTCGGCGACGATCTCGCTGATGCGCACCGGCTGCGGCTCGACGCGCCACTGCCCGGCGTCGGAGCGGATGAGTTCGAAGAGGTCGTCGATGAGCGCGAGCCCGTGGCTCGCGGTGCGGCGGATCTCGCCGATGCGCTCGTTCGCGTTCGCGGAGTCGACATCGGACAGCCCGGCGCCGCCGAGCTCGAGCTCCAGCATCTGCAGCGCGGCGTCGACCGAGACCAGCGGCGCGCGCATGTCGTGGCCGAGCGCCTTGAGGAAGGTCGCGAGGGTCTCGGTCGCGCGCTCGGCCTTCGCCCGCGCCTCCTCGAGCTCGCGCTGGCGTGCGTCGAGCTCCGCATGCGCCCGCTCGAGTTCTCGGACAGTGTGCGACTGCGCCTGCAGCGTCGTCGAGAGCCGCTCGACCAGCTTCTCGATGTCCGCGGGCGTGAGCAGCGCCGAGCGCCAGGAGTCCGACATGGAGCCGCCGCCGTATCCGTGCGCCGCGCCGTGCGTGGAGCCGTTCGTGGAGGCATGGGTCGAGCCGGGCGCGCCCGACGGCGACGGCCCTCGCGATGCATGCTGCGACGGGTGATTCGGGTGGGCTTCCGTGTCCTTGGACTTCATTTGGAACAGCGCTCCTCGCCCTCCGGGGACCGATCCTGGCACCTCGGAGGGCATCGGTGGATCGACCCGGCCCCCCCGCCGAATCACCCCACGGCGGGTTCGGGCGCCCAAATCGCCGCTATCCTCTCGACCCCTTCCGCGGAATCGGACCAAACCGACCTTCCCCGCGGGGATCCGAGAGAAACACCATGGCTGACACCAAGCATTTCGACCTCATCGTCATCGGCGGTGGCCCGGGCGGCTACGTCGGTGCAATCCGCGCCGCCCAGATGGGCCTGAAGGTCGCCTGCATCGAGCGCGGCAAGCTCGGCGGCGTCTGCCTCAACTGGGGCTGCATCCCGACCAAGGCGCTCCTGCACAACGCGGAGCTCTACATGGAGGCGATCCGCCACGGCAAGGACTGGGGCTTCGACATCCCCGAGGGCGCCGTGAAGGTCGACTGGGCGAAGGTCATCGACCGCAGCCGCAAGATCACCGGCACGCTGAACGGCGGCATCGCGTTCCTCTTCAAGAAGAACAAGATCGAGCACTTCGAGGGCCACGCGAAGATCCTGAGCGGCAAGACCTCGGCGGGCCCCTGCCGCGTGCAGCTGACCAAGGCCGACGGCGACTACTACCACGGCACCGGCGGCGAGAAGGTCGGCGAGCTCACCGCGGACCGCGTGATGATCGCGACCGGCGCCGCGCCGAACGAGCTGCCGTTCGCGAAGTCCGACGGCAAGACGATCCTCTCGAGCTTCGACGCGCTCACCATCCCCAAGCAGCCGAAGTCGATGGTCATCATCGGCTCGGGCGCGATCGGCATGGAGTTCGCGTACTTCTTCAACGCGTTCGGCACCAAGGTCACGGTCGTCGAGATGCTCGACCGGATCCTGCCCAACGAGGACGAGGACATCTCGGCCGCCGCGATGCGCGCGTTCACCAAGCAGGGCATGGAGTTCAAGGTCGGCGCGATGACGACTGCGATCGACAAGACCGCGAACGGAGCGAAGGTCACCCTCGCGCAGGCCGCCGACAAGTCGAAGACCGAGACCATCGAGGCCGAGTGCGTGCTCGTCGCCATCGGCGTCAAGGGCCGCTACGAGGGCCTCTGCGACGACAAGCTCGGCCTGCGGATCGAGAAGAACCACATCTGGACCGACTACAAGGACAAGAAGGAGCCGTCGTACCAGACCTCGGTGCCCGGCGTCTACGCGGTCGGCGACTGCATCGGCGCCCCCTGGCTCGCGCACATCGCGAGCGAGGAGGCGGTCGCGTGCGTCGAGCGCTTCATGGGCCACCACACGCTCGGCGTCGACTACAGCTCGATCCCCGGCTGCACCTACTGCAACCCGCAGATCGCGTCGGTCGGCATGACCGAGAAGCAGGCGAAGGAGAAGGGTCTCAAGTACAAGGTCGGCAAGTACGCCTTCAAGGGCCACGGCAAGGCCATCGCCGTGGGCGCGACCGAGGGCCTCGTGAAGATCATCGTGAGCGAGCCGTACGGCGAGATCCTGGGCGCGCACATCATCGGCGAGGACGCGTCGGAGCTCATCGGCGAGATGGGCCTCGCCCGCCGCGTCGAGGCGACCATCGAGGACGTCATCTCGACCGTCCACGCGCACCCGACCATGCACGAGGCGCTGCACGAGGCGGCGCTGGCGACCGAGGGTCGCGCGATCCACGCGTGAGTGCGTGAACGCGCGGGAGCCCCGCGGACCGGATTCGAAGCAGACACGCCACACGGCCCGGGAAACCGGGCCGTGTGTGCTTCTCAGACCGTGTTTCCCGGGTCGCGCCGGCGGTGGCGGGGCTACTCTGGGTCGAGTCGGGTTCGGTTCCCGCCGATGACACGCATCCCGGATCGTCCCGGGCCGCGCGCCCCGCGCGAGGAGCGACCGACACACGACCCGCGCGTGCCCATATGCAGGACCCCGCACCCCATCCCGCAGCGCCGACCCATCCCGAAGCGCCGACCCATCCCGAAGCGCCGACCCAGGGCGATGCCGTCGAGCATCCGCGGACGATCGGTCCGTACGCGGTCCGCTCGCTGATCGGCGAGGGCGGGTTCGGCTACGTGTACCTGGCGGAGCAGTCGAAGCCGGTGCGGCGGCTGGTGGCGGTCAAGGTGCTCAAGCCGGGCATCGACAGCCCGCGCGTGGTCGCGCGCTTCCAGGCCGAGCAGCAGGCGCTCGCGCTCATGGAGCACCCGAACGTTGCGCACGTGTACGACGCGGGCGTGACCGAGCTCGGGCGGCCCTACTTCGTGATGGAGTACATCGACGGGCCGTCGATCGTCGACTACTGCAACCGCGCGCGCATGACGGTCGCGGACCGCATCCGCATGTTCATCGCGGTCTGCGACGGCGTACAGCACGCGCACGCACGCGGCATCGTGCACCGCGACATCAAGCCGAAGAACATCGTCGTCTCGACCGTGGCGGTGCCGACGCCGAAGGTCATCGACTTCGGCGTGGCCAAGGCGATCGACGAGGCGATCGACATGCCCGACATCACGCAGCTCGGCCACCTCGTGGGCACCGCGACCTACGCGAGCCCCGAGCAGCTCATGGGCGTGGTCGACGGCATCGACGCGCGCACCGATGTCTACTCGCTGGGCGTGGTGCTGACCGAACTGCTGTCGGGCGGCCTGCCGCTCGACCTCCGCGGCCTGCGCGGGGCGCTGCTCACGGTGACGGCGATGCACGCCGACCCGATGCTGCCGAGCGCGCTGCCCGACACCATGCCGCCCGAGCGCCGCAAGTCGGTCGCCGCGGACCGCGGCACGACGCCCGACGCGCTGCGGCGCATGCTGCGCGGCGACATCGACAGCATCGTCCGCAAGGCGCTCGAGAAGGAGCCCGCCGACCGCTACGCCAGCGCCGCCGAGCTCAGCGCCGACCTCGTGCGCGCGCTGCACCACCAGCCGATCCGCGCGCGGCCCGCCGGCCTGCGCTATCGCGCCATGAAGTTCGCGCGGCGCCGCACGCAGGCGCTGGTCGCCGGCGCGATCGCGGGCGTGCTGCTGCTCGGCGCAGGCGGGTACGCGATCGTGCGCGGCATCGACGCGTCGCGCGCGCGCGGCGAGTCGTACGCGGCGCTGAAGGAGCGCGCCGACGCCCAGGAGGCCGCGGTCGACATGCTGGAGCTGCTCGTCGGACTGCTGCGCGACGAGCAATCCGAGGGCGCGCCGGGCACGCGCCGCATGGACCTGCGGACGCGCCTGGAGCAGATCTCGAGCAGCGGTTCCCAGCTCACGCTCGCACCGAAGCTCGAGGCCGACCTCCGGCTCCACCTCGGCCGCGCGTTCCTGAGCCTGCGCGACTTCAAGCGCGCCGAGGCCGAGTCCGACCGCTGCATCGAGCTCGCGGCGATCGACGCGGTCGCCGATCCGCTGACCGACGTGCGCGGACGGCTGCTGCTCGCCGCGGTCCAGCGCGAATCCGGCGACCTCGGACGCTCGCGCGACACGCTGCAGGCGCTCGAGGACCGGATGCAGTTCCTCGAGGACTCGGCGCGGGAGCGCTCCTACGACACCATCGAGCTCGCGTCGCTACACGCGAAGCTCGCGCTCGAGCGCGGCCTCACCGACCTCGCGTTCGGCGAGGCCGACACGTCGGTCGCCGACTTCAACGAGGCGATCGACCGGTCGCCCCCGCGCTCGATCGGCCACATCGCGACCGTCAACGCCGCGCGCACGGGCAAGATCGACGCGCTCCTCGCGCTCGGCCGCGCGCGCGACGCCGAGCTGCTCGCGCATGAGCTGCTCGCCGCGCAGACCGAAGTGCTCCCCGCGGGTCACCGCTGGATCAACGCCACCCGCAGCGCGCTCGGCGAGGCGCTCTACCTGCAGGGCCGGACCGCCGAGGCGGAACCGCTCATCGCGTCGTCGCACGCGCTCCTCAGCGCGTCGCTCAGCGCCGAGAGCTCGCTGGTGCGCGCCTCTGGCCGTCGCGTCGACGAACTCGCGCGGCGCCTCGGGCGCGCCGTGCAGACGAGCCCCGACATTCCCGCGATGACGCCGGAGCGGCGCTCGGCGGACACCACCGCCGCGCCGTGAGCGCGATGCGGGTGCGGCGTCCGGTGCACGCGCGATCGCACGGAACCGCACGCGCGCGCCACGCTCATCGAACGCGCACGAACCCCGTCGGCTTCGTCGCGCGCAGCTCCGCGATCAGCTCGACGAGGTCCCGCGGACGACCACCGTGCGCCGCGACATCGATGCCGACATCGCACCGCCGCGCGACCGCGGCGCCGTGCCCGTGCACGTGGCCGTGCAGGTGGAACCCGCCGTTCGGCCGCCCCTGCCACTGCTCGATCGGATAGTGGAACATCACCACGCGCTCGTCGATGCCGCACAGGCCGCGCGCGCTCACGATCTCCTCGACGCCCTCGAACAGCTCGTCGAAGCGCTTCTCGCCGACGGGATCGTGGTTGCCGCGCACCAGGTGGATCCGCTTGCAGGCGATGCGCGCGCGCAGATCGCCGAGCCAGCGGAACTCGCGCGCGTTCCACGCACGCGGACCCGCGAAGTCGCCGAGGTGGAGCAGGATGTCCTTCGGTCCGACCACCTCGTTGATGGCGGAGACCATCGCCTCGTCCATCGCGTCAACGCCGGTGTGCGCGCGCGCGAAGATCGACAGGGCCTCGGCGTGGCCGAAGTGCGTGTCCGCGGTCACGAACACGCGACGCTTGGTCCTGGCGAGCTCCTTCGCGATCGACATGGGTGGGACAGTACCATCCCGCCCATGCCCGGCACCGCCGCACTCATCGCCCTCCTCTCGCTCGCCGCACCGCAGGCCGCCGCCGCCACGCCCGACGAGCTTCCCCGCTACGGCGGCGTGAACCTGGTGAACGAGACGCCCGAGCGTCACGACGCCCGCATGGCGTGGTTCCGCGAGGCGAAGTTCGGCATGTTCATCCACTGGGGCGCGTACTCGACCGCCGGCGGCGAGTGGAACGGCCGCCAGGTGCGCGGCGTGGGCGAGTGGCTGCTCTCCAACGCGCAGATCAAGCCCGAGGACTACGAGGTCCTGCAGAAGCGGTTCAACCCCGTCAAGTACGACGCGAAGGAGTGGGTCCGCATCGCCAGGGACGCGGGCATGAAGTACATCGTGATCACCTCGAAGCACCACGACGGCTTCTGCCTGTGGGACTCGGCGCTCACCGGGTGGGACGTCGGCGGCTCGCCCTTCGCGCCGCGCGACCCGCTCAAGGAGCTCGCCGACGCGTGCACCGAGGCCGGCATCCGCCTCTGCTTCTACCACTCGATCATGGACTGGCACCACCCCGACTACCTGCCGCGGCGCGCGTGGGACACGCGGCCGACGACCGGCGCGGACTACAGCCGCTACATCGCGTACATGAAAGGCCAGCTCAAGGAGCTCACCTCGGGCCGCTACGGCAAGGTCGGCATCCTCTGGTTCGACGGCGAGTGGGAGGGCACCTGGACCCACGAGATGGGCAAGGATCTCTACGACTACTGCCGCGGGCTCGACCCCGACATCATCGTCAACAACCGCGTCGACACCGGCCGCTCCGGCATGGAGGGCATCACGCGCGAGGGCGACTACCGCGGCGACTACGGCACGCCCGAGCAGCAGATCCCCGCGACCGGCCTGCCCGCCGGCGTCGACTGGGAGACCTGCATGACGATGAACGACACCTGGGGCTGGAAGACCGCGGACACCAACTGGAAGTCCGCCACCGACCTCGTGCGCAAGCTCGTCGACATCGCGTCGAAGGGCGGCAACTTCCTGCTCAACGTCGGGCCGACCGGCGAGGGCGAGATCCCCGGCGCGAGCGTCGAGCGGCTCGCCGCGGTCGGCGCGTGGATGAAGACGAACACCGCCGCCATCCACGGCACGCAGGCGAATCCGTTCCCCGAGTCGCCCGCGTGGGGCCGCGTGACCCGCGCGCGCACCGCCGACGGACGCGACCGCCTCTACCTGCATGTGTTCGACTGGCCCGCCGACGGCACGCTGCGCCTCACCGGGCTGCTGAGCAAGCCCGGCGCCGTGCAGATCCTCGGCCAGCGGACGCGCAACCTGTGGCCCGCGGAGCAGACGGGCGACACCACGGTGTTCAGCCTGCCCGCGCAGCCGCTCGACCCGATGTGCACGGTGGTCGCGGTCGATCTCGACGAGCCGCTCGAGGTCGCGACCCCGCCGGTGATCGATTCCGCCGACGACAAGTTCGTGGGCTCGCACCTCGTGGTCGTCGGGCAGATGGGCGATACGCGCGTCACCTACCGCTACACCACCGACGGCAGCGAGCCGACGGCGAAGAGCCCGGCCGCGGGGCGCCCGTTCACGATCCGCGCGAGCACCACGGTGAAGGCGCGCGGCTTCATCGGCGACCGCCCGGTCACGCGCGTCGTCGAGCGTTCGTTCGAGGCGCTCGAGCCCGTGAAGGCCGTGCAGGCGCTCAAGGCCGACGCCGGACTCGCGTTCACCTCCTACGAGGTGCCCGAGTCGATCAAGGACTGCGCCGGCATCACCGCGTCGGGCACCAAGGTCGGCGAGGGCGTCGCCGAGGTGCCGAGCGTCGCGATCAAGCCGCGCGAGGAGTACTTCGGCCTCGTGCTCACGGGATTCATCGAGGTGCCGGCCGACGGGCTCTACCGGTTCTTCGTCGACTCCGACGACGGCTCGGTGCTGAAGCTGCACGGCCGCACGCTGGTCGACAACGACGGACTGCACAGCGCCACCGAGAAGTCGGGCGCCATCGCGCTCGAGAAGGGCCTGCACCCGGTCGAGATCCGCATGCTCGAGGCCGCGGGTCAGGATCTGCTGCGCGTGTCGTGGCAGGGCCCGGGCATGGCGCGAAAGGCGGTCGTGCCCGCGACCGCGTGGAAGCACTGATGCGGCTCACGACGCTCCGCGCCGACCTGCTGCTGCTCGCGGCCGCGGTCATCTGGGGATCGGGCTTCGTCGCGCAGCGGCTCGGCAGCGAGCACCTCGACGCGTTCGAGTACAACGGCCTGCGCTTCACGCTCGGGACGATCCTGCTGCTGCCGCTGCTGCGCTTCGCCCCGTGGCCGGCGCACGCGACGCGCGAGGCGTCGCGCCGCGCGACCGTGCGCGGCGGCCTGCTCGCGGGCTGCGCGATGGTGCTCGCCGCGAACGCGCAGCAGCACGGGCTCGGCTCGACGACCGCGTCGAACGGCGCGTTCATCACCAGCCTCTACGTGGTGTTCGTGCCGTTCATCGCGCTGTTCGTCTCGCGGACGCGCATCGGCTGGCCGGTCTGGCTCGGCGTCGCGCTCGCGGGGGCCGGGCTCGCGCTCATGGGCATCGACCGCGGGTTCCGCGTCAACGCCGGTGACGCGTGGGTCCTGCTCTGCGCCGTGCTCTGGGCGTTCCATGTCGTGATCGTCGGGCGCTACTCGCGCGACGCCGAGCCGGTGCGGTTCTCGCTGATCCAGCTCGGCATGACCGGCGTCGCCGCGCTCACCGTCGCGCTCGCGCGCGGGCAGATGGACCTCGCGGCGATCGGTTCGGCGAAGTGGGCCGTGCTCTACGGCGCGGCGCTGCCGGTGGCTGCGGCGTTCACGCTGCAGACGATCGCGCAGAAGCACGCGCCGCCGACGCACACGGCGCTCATCCTCTCGCTCGAGAGCGTGTTCGGGATGATCAGCGGCATCGTGTTCCTGCACGAGCGGCCCGACCTGCAGAAGTACACGGGCGCCTCGCTCATGCTCGCGGGCGTGGTGGTGTCGCAGGCGGTGAAGCCGACGCAGGAGCCTGGAAGCGGTTCCGGACCCGACGCCGGATCCGACGCCGGCGCCGACGCGCCGCCCGAGGTCGTCACTTCGCGCGGACCGTCAGCTTGATGTCGCCGGTGGTGCTGCGGATCGCGGAGTTCCCGGTCGCCGCGCCGACCTCGACCGTCTTCGAGTGATCGCCGAGCTTCGGCGTGCGGGTGTGCTTGCCCGAGTCGGACACATCGAGGTCGCCCGCGGTCGAGTGCATGGTCACGATGCCGTCGTAGCCCGCGCCGACCTCGACGCGCGCGGTGCCGTTGCGCGTCTCGACATCGAAGGGAAGGTCGTTGCCATCGGCGAGGACGACGGTCACCGCGCCGTTGGCCGCGCTCGCGCGCACCTCGGCGCCCGCGTCGACGATGTCGATCGCGCCGTTCGTGGCGTTGGCGTCGACGCTGCCCGCGGGGCGCTCGACGCGGATGGCGCCGTTCTTGCTCGTCAGCTTGAGCTTGCCCGCGGTGCCGAACGCGCGCAGCGAGCCGTTGGCGATCTTGAGCGCGCTGTCGCCGCCGCGCGGCACGACGATGCGCAGCGCGACGCTGTCGCGGGGCATCGCCTTGCCGGGGAACATCGGCTGCACGACCACGGTCTGGTCGGCGGCGCGCTCGGCGAAGAGCTTGACGAGCTCCATGCGGCGCTTGAGGTCCTTGTCGTCCTTGCCGTCGACGGTGAACTTCGCCTCGACGCGCGGCGCGGCGACGGCCGCATCGACGACGAGCTCGATCGAGCCCGCGTTCGCCTCGGCGATCACGCGCTCGACGGCCTGCGGATCCTTCGCGGCCGCGATCTCGGCGACGCGCTCGACCGATCCGGTCACGCTCTCCTGCGCGCGGGCCGCGCGGGTCGTGCCCGCGACGGCGAGGATGGAGGCGATCGCGAGCGCGAACGCGCGCATGCACGGACGGGTCAGGAGGCTGCGCGTGCGCGTGGTCATGAGCGTGGTCATGAGCCTGGTGATGAGCATGGTGATGAGCATGGTGGTGGGCATCGTCGTCATCGGTGCTTCGTCGAGGTCGTGTTGGTGGTCCGCTTGTGGACAAGTCGGCGCCGGACAGGCGGGAACGCGAGTGTAGGTCCCCATATCGGCTCGATCGCCCCGCCTCGGGAGAGGTTATTCACCCGCGCATCGTTCTCTTGCGGGCCGCGACGGCGCGGGCCGAAAGAAGCCTCGCCGCAGCACTGTGCCGCGGTGAACGCCTGGAGGATCCCGGCGAGGCTCAAGTGAAGCGCCAGGCAGGTGGATGTGCCGGCGCCGCGAAAGAAAGCAGCAGATCCAAATGAACTCGATCCCGAACATCGACCGCGTCTCCGAGCAGCTCTTCTCGTACCTCGTCGGCGGCGAGCGCCGCGCGGCCCGCGAGCTGGTCGACGCCCTCTACAACGCGGGCATCGCTCCCGAGACCGTGTCGAAGGACCTCTTCTGGCCGCTGCTCGACTGCGTCGCGACCATGTTCCGCAAGGACCAGATCACCACGCTCAGCCACCACTACGCGACCCGCCTCCTCCGCATGCTGGTCGACCAGGCGCAGGCGCGCTACACGATGGGACAGGCACGCAACAAGCGCATCGCGCTCTTCTGCGGCCCGAACGAGACCGAGGAGCTCGCCGGCCAGATGGTCGCCGACCTGCTCGAGGCCGATGGCTACGACGTGACCTTCGCCGGCGGCGGCGTGGCGAACGACGAGATCCGCGAGGAGATCGGCCAGCGCGAGCCCGATGTCCTCCTGCTCTTCGCGTCGAGCGCGAAGGACGCGCCGTTCATCCGCGAGCTCATCGACACGATCCGCGAGAACGGCGGCCACCCCGGCATGCAGATCGCCGTCGGCGGCGGCATCTTCAACCGCGCGCCCGGCCTCGACGAGGAGATCGGCGCCGACCTCTCGGCCAACTCGCCGCGCGACCTGCTCGAGAAGCTCGTCTCCGAGGGCGACGCCCGCAACGTGCGCTGGACCGCGTCGGCGACCCGCGCGCGCCGCGTGGCCTGAGCCTGCACCGAACCAACCGTCGGATCCGGCGCTGGATCCGACTCCGGTCCCCTTGAAGCAACGCGCCGCCCCCCGTCTCGGGGCGGCGCGTTGCTTTTTCGCGGGTCGACGCGCGTCCGCCCGCCGCCCGGCCGACCCGCGGTGGAAATTCCGCGAATTCCGGGGGAGCGCTGAGAGAACCCCCGCCGCACCGCGGAAACGGGTGTCGCGACTCGTACCCCGCGACCAACACCAACCCGTGACTAAGGAGTCCCCCATGCGTTCGATCCACACCAGCCTTCTCGCCTCGCTCGCCTCGCTCGCCTCCCTCGCCGTGATCGGCAGCGCCGAGGCGCAGGTCTTCACCGGCTTCACCACCGCCCCGGGCGTCATCACCGCGGTGCCCGCGACCAACCAGTCGGTCGCCCTCGCCGATCTCCAGACCTCGTTCCTGAAGCTCTTCGACACCGCGGGCGCCACCATTCCCGGCACCTTCCTGATCGTCGGCGGTTCGGTGAAGGCCACCTACACGAGCGCCGGTGCCACCACCACCGTCACCATGACCCCGCTCGCGGCGAACCAGACCAAGGTCATGATCAGCCAGGTCACGCCCGCCGGCGGCAAGGGCATCAAGCGCGTCGAGTTCGGCACCGTGAACTCGCGCGTCGGCTTCGACCTCGTCAACGGCGCGGCGCTGAGCGTCGGCTCGGGCGTCGGGTTCAACCCGCTGGCGACGCTCTTCATCGGCAATCCGTGGACGGCGAACCTCCACCTGGTGAACCGCGTGAGCGTCGCCGGCGCCGCACCCCTCAATGACCTGCACAAGACGATGGCGGTGAACTTCGTCAACCCGATCTTCAACGGCACGTTCGAGTTCATCATCGACACCGACCGCCTCTACTGATCGATCGGCGTCGGAGCACCACATCCCCTTTCGAAGCCCCCCGCGATGGCCCCGACGGGGGTGCTTCGTTTTTCGAGCCGGCCGGCGGCGGCGCGCGACGATTCGCGCCAATTCCGCTCGCGCGGTGAGAGAACACCCAGGTTCGCGCGGAATGCGGGCGGCGCGTGCGTTTCGCGTCCCGTGCATCGGCCGCGCATCCCGCGTCCATCGCCCTGCGGCGACCGAGCATCGATCCTGCAACGAGTCCCGAGTCCTTCACCGAGAGCCAACCCATGCGTTCCCTCCTCCCGACCTCCATCGCCGCGGCCGCAGCCGCCCTCTTCAGCGGCAGCGCCGCGCTCGCCCAGTCGTTCGGCGGCTTCTACACCACGCCGGGCACGACCGTCCCGGTCGGCGCCGTCACCCAGGCGTGCACCGCCGCCGAGCTCCAGACCCTGCGCGTGATGGTCCAGCGCACCAACGGCACGATGGAGTACCTCACCTTCGTGCAGACCGCCTCGAACGCGGTGCTCGCGACCGGCAGCGACTACACCGTGCGCCTCACGGTGAACGCCGCGAGCACCTCGACCACCTGCGACATCCGCGCCACCGCGGCCAGCTGCGACATCTACGCGGTGATCATCGGCAACGGCGGCGGACGCGCATGCTTCGACCTCGCGACCAACACCGCCGCCGGCATCGGCAACACCGCGGGCTCGGGCACGGGGCTCAACCCCACGGTCAGCCTCATGACCGGCGCGTGGACGGCGTTCGTCGGCTTCGAGAACCGCATCCAGCTCGGGGCGAGCGCGCCGCTCGGCGACCTCCACCAGATCATGTTCGTCAAGTTCGTCAACACCTTCAACGCGGGCGACCGCTTCACCTTCAGGATCGACACCGATCGGATCGGCTGAGACTCCTCACTCGGCCGACCCCACGGGCTCCGCGAAGGCGGGGCCCGTGTCGTTTTCGCTACCCTGCGCGCCATGTCCCACGACGCGTTCCCCGGCATCGACACGATTCCCTTCGTCGAGCGCTCCTCGAAGGAGCTCCTCGGCTTCCGCCACTACCGCCCCGACGAACTGGTCGAGGGCAAGCCGATGCGCGACCAGCTGCGGTTCGCGTCGTGCTACTGGCACACGATGCGCAACGGGCTCGCCGATCCGTTCGGCGCCGCGACCGCGCGCATGCCCTGGGACGACGGCACCGACACCGTCGACAACTGCCGCCGCCGCGCCGACGCGTTCTTCGAGTTCCTGCGGAAGTGCCGCATCGACTTCTACTGCTTCCACGACCGCGACATCGCGCCCGAACGCGCGACGCTCGCCGAGTCGAACGCCGACCTCGACAAGGTCGTCGACCACTTCGAGGTGCTGCAGCGCGCGAGCGGCAAGAAGCTGCTCTGGGGCACGGCGTGCCTGTTCGCGCACCCGCGCTTCGTCTCGGGCGCGGCGACCAGCCCGCGCATCGAGGTGTTCGCCCACGCCGCGGCGCAGGTGAAGAAGGCGCTCGAGGTCACCCACCGCCTCGGCGGCGAGGGCTACGTCTTCTGGGGCGGGCGCGAGGGCTACACCACGCTCCTCAACACCGACATGAAGCGCGAGCGCGAGCACCTGGCGCAGTTCCTGCACATGGTCGTCGACTACAAGAAGGCGATCGGCTTCAAGGGGCAGTTCTACATCGAGCCGAAGCCGCGCGAGCCGAGCGTGCACCAGTACGACTCCGACACCGCGGCGTGCCTGTCGTTCCTGCGCGAGTTCGGCCTGCTCGCGCACTTCAAGATGAACATCGAGACCAACCACGCGACGCTCGCGGGGCACACGGTCGAGCACGAGCTCGCCGCCTGCCGCGCGGCGGGCGCGCTCGGATCGGTCGACGCGAACTCGGGCACCGAGAACTGCGGCTGGGACACCGACGAGTTCCCGACCGATCCGCGGCTCACGACCAGGATGATGCTCGAGATCCTCGCGATGGGCGGCTTCACCACCGGCGGCCTCAACTTCGACGCCAAGCGGCGGCGCGAGAGCTTCGAGCCGGTCGACCTGTTCCACGCGCACATCGCGGGCATGGACGCGTTCGCGCGCGGCCTCAAGGCTGCGGCGGCGATCCGCGCCGACGGGCGCATCGCGAACTTCGTCAAGCAGCGCTACGCGAGCTGGGACTCGGAGCTCGGGCGCCGCATCGAGGGCGGCGACGCGACGCTCGAGGAGCTCGAGCGCATCGCGCTTGCGCAGAAGTCGTGCCCGGTCGAGAGCGGGCGGCAGGAGCTGCTCGAGCACATCCTGCACGAGCACATCTGATGGGCGCGGCGCCGGTCATGACGCTCGACGACGCGCGCGCGCTCCTGCACCGCTGGGTCGCGAACCCCGCGCTGCGCCACCACATGGAGACGGTCGCGGCGTGCATGGGCGCGTACGCCGAGCTCGTCGCGCCCTCCGAGCGCGGGCGCTGGATGCTCGCCGGGCTGCTGCACGACCTCGACTGGGAGCGCCATCCGACGCGCGAGGAGCACCCGCGCGTGGGCGTCGCCGAGCTGCGCGCGCTCGGCGTCGACGAGGAGATCCTGCACGCGATCATGGCGCACGCGCCGTACACGGGCGCGGCGCGCGACACGCCGATGGCGCGGCATCTGTTCGCGGTCGACGAGCTCGCGGGCTTCATCGTCGCGTGCGGCAAGGTGCGCCCCGACGGGCTCGCGACGCTCGAACCCGCGAGTGTCCGCAAGAAGCTGCGCAATCCCGCGTTCGCCGCGGCGGTCTCGCGCGAGGACATCGCCACCGGCATCGCCGAGCTCGGCGTGCCCGAGGACGAGCACCTCGCCCGCTGCATCGCGGCGGTGCGCAGCGTGGGGTGACACGGACCATGCCGGGCGAGCGAGGCGCGCGCCGCGCGGCTGAAGCGCCATGCAGCCCTCAGCCCGCGGCGCGCGCGACCACCACGCTGCCGCCGAAGCCGCCGCCGGTCATGCGCGCGCCGAGCGCACCGCCGTCGCAGGCGCGCGCCACGATCGCATCGAGCTCGGGCGTCGAGACATCGAAGTCGTCGCGCAGCGACGCGTGGCTCTCGACGAGCAGCCGTCCGAAGCGCGCGAGGTCGCCCGCCTGCAGCGCGTCGACCGCGGCGTGCACGCGCGCGCACTCGGCGACCACATGGCGCGCGCGGCGCGCGAGGCGTGCGGGAAGCAGGTCGATCTCGCCGCGCCGCGCCGGCGGGAGCTCGGCGAGCAGCCGCACGCCGAGCAGGCGCGCCGCCTCCTCGACATCGGCGCGCCGCGACGCGTAGCCGCCATCGCGCAGCGCGTGGCGCACGCCCGAGTCGACGATCTCGATCGCGAGCCCGCGGGGCAGCGCGACCGCACGCCACGAGAGCGTCGCGCAGTCGAGCAGGATCGCCTCGCCCCGCGCTGCGTGCGCGACGCACCACTGGTCCATGATGCCGCACGGCGTGCCCGCATGCACATGCTCGGCGCGCTGGCAGAGGAGCGCGATGTCACGCGGCGGCATCGCCACGCCCGTGAGCGCCAGCGCCGCGCGCGCGACCGCGACCTCGAGCGCCGCGCTCGACGAGAGTCCCGCGCCGACCGGCACATCGCTCGCCACCGCCACCGACACCGGAGGCACCGCGACGCCCGAGGCGCGCAGCTCGGCAAGCACGCCCGCGGCGTATCGCGTCCACTGCGGATCGATCTCCCACGCGCTCGCGAAGGCGTCATGCGCCGCGCGCGCCATCGCCACATGGGTGCGCGCGGCGATCGCCATCGGCAGCACAGGTCCGCCCGCGTAGTCGACATGGTCGCCGATGAGATTCACGCGTCCCGACGCCGCGCCCTGCGTCTCGGGTGCCGCACCGAAGCGCGCGCGATGGAGGGCCGCCGCGCGTTCCGCACACGCCGCGTCGACCGATTCACCGGACGCACTCACTTGCTGCCGAGCCACACGGCCTCGAGCAGTTGCCGCGATGTGTCGAGCTTCTCGTTGCCGCCGATGGCCTTGAGGCCCTCCGCGACCATGGCGCGGTCGCCGGTCTGGTGACCGATGTACGCGAGCAGCAGGCCGTAGCCCGGCGCGTCGTCGCCGCGGTCGATGCGCTGCCGCATGAGCGCGACGCCGCGGTCGAGGCGGTCCTGCGCCGGCAGCAGCGCGCGGTCGTACTTGGCGTCGATGAGCTCGGGGAACGCGGTGAACAGGTTGCGCAGCGTCAGCGACGCCGAGAGGTAGAGCCCCGCACCGAGCTGCGCGTGCGCGATGCCGGCCTCGACCAGCGGATTGTCGGCCGCGAGCGACTGCGCCTGGTCGAAGCGGCGCTCGGCGCGGAAGTAGTCGCCATCGCGCAGCGCGGTCTCGCCCTGGCGGATGAGCTCGTCCACGCGCCGCTTGTCGTCGACGCTGAGCGAGTCGACCTTCTTGCCGTGGCGCAGGATGCGCGCCGCGTCGTCGACGGAAATCTGGATGCCACGCTGCTTCACGCGCTCGGCCTCGCGCTCGGCCTCACCGCTGCGCGGCGCGCCGTCGGACGAGATGAGCGAGTCGCTGCCCACGGCGCCGGTGCTCGGCTTGGTCGGATCGGATGTGCCGGAATCGGGCTTGCGGGGGTCGGGCTTCGTCGGGTCCGGCTTCGTGGTGAAGTCGGGCTTCGCCTCGTCGCGCCCGTCTTCGCCCGGCCGCCGCGTGCGGAGCGGTTCCATCGCCTCGCGGATCCGCTCGAGGTTCGACTTCGCCTCGCCCGCGGGGGTGGTGCCAGCGGGAGTCGTGCCGTCGGTGGTGGTCCCCGTCGCCTCGCCCGCCTTGTTGATCTCGTCGACGATGTCGAGGTACGACTTCGGCAGTCCCTTGACGCGCAGGCGATCCGCGGCGGACTCCGCCTTGAGCCGCTTGTCGACGCGGCGCGGATCGGGCGTCTGCAGCGACATGCCCGTGCGCAGGCCGGCGTAGTCGTCCATGGTCGCGTAGCCGGACACCATGTCCTGCCGCGCGCGGGCGCGCTCGTAGACGCTCAGGCCAGCGCGCGCGAACGGATCGGTGAGATTCTCCACCTGCAGTCCGCGCAGCGGCGAGATGACGTAGCGCAGCGGCTCGCCCTTCGCGCTCTGCGTGCTGATGATCGTGCGGTCCGCGCCGATGTCCCAGTTGCCGCGGCCGAACGACATCTGCGCGTTCACGCGGTCGAGGCGCAGGCGGCTCTCGGGCTGGTCGTTCGCCGCATCCATCCGCGACAGCGGCGTCGACTCGCGGCGGTACTCGAACACGCCGAGACCCTGCCCGATCAGGAAGCGGTCGCGCGCGACCGGCGAGCTCACGAACGCGGGGCTCGAGAACGCGCTGTTGGCGCGGAAGTGGTAGTTGTCGTCCGAACCCGTGCGGGCGCGGAAGTCGGTGTCGGCGGTGTATCCGACGGACCCGCGGAAGCCGCGGCCACCCGGCACGGAGCCGGTGATCAGCAGGTTGCGCGCGTTGAAGTCGACCGGCACCGAGCCGGCGTTCGCGCCGCCCGAGCCGAGCTGCGGGTTGGCGTCGAGCACGTTGCCCGAGCCGGTGACCTGACCCGCGCCGATGGTCTGCGACCAGCGGAAGGTCTGGCCGCCGAGCGCGTTGCCGTCACCGAGGCCCTGCCCGCGTCCGGTCGTGTAGTCGGCGTAGGTGTTGCCGGAGCGGGACTGCGCCGGACGCGCGCCGCGCGCCTGCGAACCCGTGACCTGGGTGCCGCCCACCTGCGTGCCCACGCGGTTCGGCTGCACCTGGGTCTGCGCCACGCCCACCTCGGCGACGACCAGCGCCAGCGACGCGGCAAGCAGGACGGACAGCGGGGACGCGTGGATCGACGGGCGGCTCATGCGACCCCAAGTATCGGCTGAGCCGCGACAAAGGCAAGAGATCTTGGTGCTTCACCGGCGGACGGGGGATCGGCCTCGGACGGTGCCGCGGCGTCCTTCGATGCGGGGTGCTTCGATGCGGGGGGCTCCGAGGCGGGGGCTCCGAGGCGGAGTCCTAGGAAGGCGAATCTTCGGAAGGGGGATCTTCGGACGGAGAATCTTCGGACGGGGAGTCCCCGGTCGGGGAATCCTCCGCTCGCCGCGCGCGGCCACCCCCCCGCGCCTCGCGCCGCGCCGCCGCCTGCTGCAGCGCGGCCACGATCCGGCGCGCGAACTCGCGCGACTGCGCATGCACCGCCACCACGTGGTCGCCGTCGCGATAGACCTCGACCGTCCCCGGCCGATCGCTCAGCCGATCCTCGACCGAGAACACCTCGCCCTCGGGCATCGCGATCGGCCGACCGTAGCGGTCGTACACGGTGAAGCGGTCCTCGTCCTCGAGCACCGCGACCGACGCGACCCGCGGAATGCCCGCGACCAGCGGATCGCGCAACCCGCGCAGCACCACGAAGCCGCCGCGTCCGCCGGGCATCAGCACGCGCTGCACCGTGGTCGGCTCGACCTCCAGCGCCTCGAGCGACGGCAACGCCACGCCGAATTCGGTGATCTGCTCGAACCGGTCGACGAAGTCCTGCTCCGACATGCCGTCGATCCGCAGCATCCGCGCCTCGTCGAAGTGCGGCTGCGAGCGCGACACCACCGCCTCGGCCAGCTCGACGAGCGTCACGCCCGCCGGCGACTGCTGCCGGTTGCCGATGCGGGGCCCGAACACGCCGATAAACACCGAGAAGAGCACCAGCGCCGCCGTCGCGGCGATCGCGGGACCGCTCGCGTCGCGTCGGCCTGGAACCGACGACATGGGTACCGCCGAGACGGGAACCGCCGACACGGGTGCCGCCGACACAGGCGACGCCGCGGCATCGCCCGGCGTGGTCTGCTCCGGATCACTGGTCGGCTCCTCGCTGCTCACCGACGCATCCTACGGTCGCCCGCGCGGGGCGGCTGCGCGGCGGTCTGTAGGATTCCCGATATGTCCCGTCCGTCGCCTGCGTACATCACCACGCCCATCTACTACGTGAACGACCGCCCCCACATCGGGAGCGCATACACGACGACGCTCTGCGATGTCTGGGCTCGGGCGATGCGCCTCGACGGCCGCGACGTGTTCTTCCTCACCGGCACCGACGAGCACGGCCAGAAGGTCGAGAAGAGCGCCAAGGACCGCGGCATGACCCCGCAGGCGCTCGCCGACGAGAACTCGGCCGAGTTCCGCAAACTCCTCGGGCCGTTCAACCTGTCGAACGACGACTTCATCCGCACCACGGAGCCGCGCCACGAGTCGCAGGTGCAGCGCTTCGTCGAGCGGCTGCTCGCCTCGGGCGACATCTACCTCGGCGAGTTCAACGGCTGGTACGACGAGGGCCAGGAGGAGTACATCACCGAGTCGCGCGCCAAGGAGATGGACTACAAGAGCCCGATCAGCGGGCGTCCGCTCGTGCGCGCGGCCGAGAAGAACTACTACTTCCGCCTGAGCGCGTACCAGTCGAAGCTGGAGGCGTTCTTCACCGCGAACCCGGGCTTCGTGCGCCCCGCCGGCCGCTTCAACGAGGTGCTCGGCCGCCTGCGCGACGGGCTGCAGGACGTGCCCGTCACGCGCACGAACTTCACCTGGGGCATCCCCATGCCGAACGCGCCGGAGCACGTGATCTACGTGTGGATCGACGCGCTCTTCAACTACGCCACCGCGCTCGGGCTCGGCGAGCCGGGCGGCGCGCTCGCGAAGGACCGCGCGAAGTACTGGCCGCCCGAGTACCACGTGATCGGCAAGGAGATCCTCTGGTTCCACGCGGTCATCTGGCCGGCGATGCTCATGGCGCTCGGTCTGCCGATGCCGAAGTGCGTGTACGCGCACTCGTTCTGGATCCGCAACGGGCAGAAGATGTCGAAGTCGCTCGGCAACTTCGTCGACATGCCGACGATCGAGGCGTTCTTCGCCAAGTACGGCGTCGACGCATGGCGCTGGTACATGACCACGCAGGGTCCGCTCGGCACGCAGGACGCCGACTTCAGCGACAAGCACTTCCACGAGATCTACACGGCGCAGCTCGTGAACACCTTCGCGAACTGCGCGAGCCGCACCAGCTCGATGATCGAGAAGTACTTCGCGGGCGAGATGCCCGCGGCCGAGACGGCGTCGATGCCGATCTCGGGCGCGGCGGGCGCGCCGACCTGGAGCGCGTTCGTCGAGGCGACCGCCGAGAAGACGCGCCGCCACTACGAGGCGTTCGAGCTCGCCGAGGCGGCCGACGCGGCGCTCTCGATCGTGCGCGCGGTCGACCTCCTGATCAACGAGACGGCGCCGTTCAAGCTCGCGAAGGATCCCGCGAACCTCCCGCGCGTTGCCGAGATCCTCGCGGCCTGCGCCGAAGGCGTGCGGGTGGCGGCGGTGCTGCTCACGCCGATCATGCCCACGAAGTGCGCCGAGGTGCTGGCGGCCTACGGGTCGACCGTCGACGCGTCGGGCGGCATGGCGGACGCCGCACGCTGGGGCGGCCTGACGGCCGGCACGAAGATCGCCAAGTGCGCGCCGTTCATGCGCGTCGACGCGCCGGCGGCCTGAACCGACGATTTCCCGAAATTTCCGACGCGCCCGGCGGATTCGCCGCCGCGGCGCGGTTTGTCCGTTGAACATGAGCACGACCCCGACCACGACCACGAGCACCAGCATGCACACCACTCCGCACCGATCCCTCACGCTTCCCCTGCTTGCGCTTGCCTGCGTCCTCTCGACGGCGGCGAGCGGGAACCCGTCGCCCCGTCCGAGCCAAGCGGCTTCGACCGCCGGCGTCCCAACCATCGAGGCCATCGACGCCATGTCGGCCGACGAGCTCCGGGCCGCACTCTCGGCGATCGCGGCCGTGCGAAAGCAACCGAATCTGAGTGACGACGCCTCGGCCGAAGCCGCGCGCGCGTTCAATCACGCGGTCGCCCGACTGAAGTCGGATTCTGCTTCCATCGCGCCGCCGGCCGCTCAGGATCCCGAGTCCGAGTCCGCGCGCTACAAGCGGCTCGTGGGCCTGCGGGCGAGCATCGCCGCGGTCACCGCGCAACTGAGGTCATCCGACCTGAGTGCCGAACGGCGCGCCGAGCTTCAGCGCGACTGGACCATGCTCGACGAGAGGATGCGGGAGTTCAGCGATGACTGCGCGAACGCCTCTGAGCGTATCCCTGTCGAGCAGACGCTCCTGATCGTCGCCAGCCAGGCGAGGTCAATCCTCTTCAGCCAAGGGATGCCCCCTCGCGCCGGACGCACCGACGACCCCGTGGTGGCCTACATCGACTCGGTCCGGAAGGATCTTCGCGACGGCCTTTCGGCCGTGACCCTCGAACTCGAGGATCCGCTCAGCATGGTCCGCATCAGCGGCAAGCGCTGGGAAGTCGAGGAGGCCAAGCGCGCCCTGCGTGACGCGCTCCCCGCGTATGTCGAGCGCATGGGGGAACTCATCGAAGCCGAAAGGCGCGTGCAGTCCGAACGCCAGCAGGAGCAGTCGCGGATCGAGGAGTTGCGCCAGCGGGAGCAGTGGCGGTTCGAGGAGTTCTCGACCGTCAACATCGACTGGAAGGGCGGCACGCTGCAGGAGCTCTTGGCGTCGGTCAAGTCGCTCGTCGAGTGCAATGTCGTTCTCGCCGATCCATCCGTCGGAGGTCTCACCATCCCCGCGCTGTCGGTCAGGCGCGTGGCTCCGGAAGTGTTCTTCCGCTCGCTCCAATCGCTGCCGCTGGCCGACGACGCTCAGCTCGTCGTGACGGTCGTCGCACCCGAGACGGCCGAAGGAAGCAAGCCGAGCCAAAGCACGCAAAGCCAGGGCAAACCCGCCATCACCACTTCGCCGGTCATCGTGATCGCGCGCAAGCCCGTGAGCGCCGCCGATTCCCCGTCCGCGGCCGTGACGCAGCGCATCTTCGACCTGAGCAACTGGCCCGGCGCCGACGCGAAGGGCATCGAGAGCCTCATCGGCGCGATCGAGTTCGCCATGCAGGCCGACGGCTCCGTGGACCGCGTGAAGGTGCGCTACCACGAACCGTCGCGCATCCTCTTCGCCAAGGGTCCGAGCGGGTCGATCCAGCTGATCGACGAGATCGTCACCGCCTTCCGCAACAAGAAGTGAACCCGGATGGCCACCACGAGTCGGACGACGAGTGGACCGCGCGCGTCACGCGTGCGGTCCGCTCTGGTTCCCGCGAGGCCCTGGCGGAGATCTACGACCGTTGCGCCGACGGCATCGTGCAGTCGGTGCGCCACACGACGCGGCGCGACGAATCGTTCGCGCTCGACTGCCTGCAGGAGATGTTCATGAGGCTCGCCGCACATCCGCCCGTCGCCGACTCCCACGCCGCGCTGCTCGCGTGGATGCGCCTGACCGCGCTCAACGCCGCCCGCAGCGCGATCACGGCCGAGGCGCGCCGCACGCGGCGCGAGCGCGCGCAGGGACGCGCGGCGCCGGACGACTCCCTCACGGAGGAGTCCGCGGAGGCGCTGCTCGCGCGGCTCGACGACGAGGAACGCGCGCTGCTCCGCATGCGCCACGTCGAGGGCATGCGCGTGAAGTCGATCGCCCTGGCGCTCGGTGCGACCCCGCGCGCCATCGAGAGCGCGCTGCGCCGGCTCATGGCGCGCCTGCGCGCGGGAGGTGCGGCGTGAACCCGACCGATTCGATCGAATCGCGGCGCACCGCGATCCTCGCACGCGCTGCGGGCGAGATGGATCGCGCACGGTCGCGCCGGGTCCGACGCGCGCGGATCGCGACGGCTGCCGTGATCCTCGCGCTCGGCGCTGCCGTCGCCGCGGTGCTGCCGCGCGCCACGCCGCAGGCGGCCGAGCAACGCACGCTCGCGATCGACTTCCAGACGGTCACGACCACAACGCGATCGCTCGACTTCACCATCGTGCGCGAGACCACCGTCCCGCTCCTCGACACGCTCACCGACGCCGAAGCCGAGCAGGCGCTGGTGGAGGCGGGCTACTGCGTCAAGATCTTCCGCGTCCAGGACCGACCGATGCTCGTGGATTGCGCGACGGGCATGCGCGCCGTGATCCGCGCGCAACCCTGACACGAAGTCGACTTCCCTATCGGCGCAAGACGACACGCTCGCCGAACCCTGGCGCCTGATGGTGCGGCGTCAGCATGAACAGCACCGGAAGACCCGACGGCGCCTGCTGCGGAAGCGGGCCGAATCCATCCGTGCACACGATCAGCGCCGAGATGCGCCTGCCTTTCCTCCGCTGCTCCTCCGCCCAGGCGAACGGGAGGCGGAGATCCGTCCCGCCCCGTCCGAACACGCGCATCACCTTGGTTGAACCGATCGTGTCATCGGTGTCGCTCCAGCGGTTGAACTCCGCCGTCGCATGGATGCCGGCATCGAACTGCAGCACCGTCAGTTCGCACGCGCAGGAGCGTCGGATCGCATCCACCTCGCCAAGCACGAGGCCGAGATCGCGATCCGACATCGAGCCGGATGTGTCGATCGCCAGCACGAAGCGTCCACCCTCGATGTCGACAGGTCCGGGCAGGTACAACCCACGCCAGATGTGCTTTCGGTTCGGCCGCGCGTACGACCACGCGCGATCGATCGGATCACGCATGAATCTCGACAGCATCTGTCGCCAGCAGACCTGTTCGCGCGTCGCTGCATCGATCTCGCCGCGACCACCGCCGGCCCCACCGGCGCTCTTCGCGACCGAGGAATCCGCCACACCATCGTGAAAGTCCCTCCTGAGCCGGTCGAGCTGCATGGGAGCCAGCCGCTCCGAGCCATCCATCGCGCGCTCGAAGGAGTCGCGTTCCTCGGATCGATCCGAGGGCTCCTCGGTGTGCCGGGCGTTCTCCGGCGGAGGCGGCATCATCCCGTCGTCGGGAAGGGGCGTGGGTCGCGGCGACGACCCGTCCGCGCGCTGAAGCGCGGCGTAGATCTGCTCGGCGGACAGACCCTCGAATCGCCGCAGTTCCTCGCGCGGGCGTTCCTGCTCGATCCCGAGCTCGATGAACAGCAGGTCGACCGCGATGTCGCACGCCGTGGTCCATTGCACCCACTCGCGATGCTGCCCCCTCTCCGGGTGCTGCAGCAGCACATGCAGCAAGGCGTGCATCAGGAGCATTCGAACGCGCGGCCGCTCGAGCGCCGCCACCAGGTCGTGCCGGTAGACGATGCGCGAACCATCGGTCACGACCGCGTTCGCGATCACTTGCTCCGTTGTCCCGCGCATCGGGATCGCCAGCAGCGCCGCCGCGAAGTACGGATGGTCGAGCAGCAGATCGACTCGAGCCCGCTCGATGCGCGCACGCGCGATCGCCTCCAGCCCATCGGCATCCACATGCGCCGACCCGTCTGGCAGGACTCCATCGATTCGTCCCGGCGCCAGCCTCATGAGAACGCCTCTCGGTTGCGGCTGATGAACGCCTTGAACTCCTCATCGCGCACGAAGAGCGGCCACTCTCGCAGCAGATCCTTCGCCAGGAGCGTGCCGAACTCGAGCGGCAACCGCGGCAGCAGCCGCCCTGCGATCGTCCGCACCGATTCCTCGCGTGCGCGCCGCGCGATGTTGCTCACGAGCACATAGAGGCTGGACGCCTTCGTGGGCAGCGGAGCCGTGTCGGGCGACGCGAGCACCGCGTCGATCTCCGCGACGGACAGTTCGCTCTGCGCGAACTTCTGCAGCTCGATCGCAGCACCCGTGCCGATCGCACCCGCGAGCGCCTCATCGCACGGAACCGTGGTTCCGTACGCGTCGAGGATGTCCGCGGCCATCTCCCACGAGCGTGGCGTCGGAAACGCGCGGTCGCTGGTTCCCGGCTTGTGCAGCAGCTCGCGCCGCAGCGACAGGAACGCCACGACCATCGGGTTGAGGTTCCGCCGCAGGGCCCACTCGCGCCAGTCGTCGAACGACGCGGTGAAGTCGAGGTGCACGAACCGGTTCGACAGCGCATCGGGCATGCGGAACACGACCGAGCGGTCCTGCTCGCGGTTGCCGGCGGCGACGATGTGCCAGCCGTCGGGCAGGATGTAGTCGCCGATCCTGCGGTCGAGCACGAGCTGGTACAGGCTCGCCTGCACGATGGGCGGCGCCGCATTCAGCTCGTCGAAGAAGAGGACGCCCGGCGCCGCACCCTCGCGCGGGAGGAACGACGGGGCGAACCACTCCGCACGATCGCCGACGACTGCGGGAATGCCGCGAAGATCGGTCGGATCGAGCAGCGGCGCGCGGATGTCGACCAGCTGGAGCCCGCGCTCGGCCGCGAGCTGCGCGACGATCGCGGACTTGCCGACACCCGGCGGCCCCCAGATGAATGCGGGCCAGCGGGTCTTCCAGAGTGCGTCGAGGTTCCTGCGGATGTGTGACGGTGTCATGTGTGTTCCTTCGCTGTTTGGTTTCGTGATGTCAGGACAGGACGCGGTAGTACGGGCGGTCTCGAAGCCACACGGCGTCGCGCAGCGAACCCGCCCACGAGCGCGTCGCGCAGAGGGCGAAGAGGTCGTCGTCGGGCACGCGCACGAGCGTGGGCGGAAACGGCGCGCCATTCGGGAAGTACGGCCGACCCGATCCCATCGTGCGATCGCCTCGGAGGTAGGACCATCCCGACGGCATCACGCCCGCCTCCGACCACGCGTCCTCGGCGTCGCGAGCAGCCGGATCGTGGGTCGCGACCAGCACGCGGCCAGCACCTGCATGTGCGACCAGCATGGCCTCGTTGAAGCACCTCGGATTCGGAGCCACCTCCACCGCGAGGCGATGCACGCCTGCGCACCACTGCGGCAGCGTGCAGCGCCAGACTGAGCGCGGCGGATCCGCGTGCCCGAGCCTGTGCCATCGGAGGAGCAACCACGCCGGCGCCTCGACACGCTCGCACGCGGCGTGGGTGACCTCCGGATGCAGCTGGAGCTGCACTCGCATGGACGCCGTGTGCTCGGCGTGGGGCACGGGATGCGCAAGCGCGACGAGCATCGCGCCACCAACACAGTGCAGCAGCGCCGGTGCAGCGCGCTCGATCGCACCCGGCCGGGCGGCGAGGATGCGTCGGACACGCGCGATCGCCTGGTTCCGCAGTCCCGGCGAATCCGTCGCGGAGGCAAGATGCCGGGACCGTTCGTCGCCATGGCGCGCAATGCATGCGGCGGCCTCGATCAGGATCGGCGCAAGCTCCGCTCCGAACTCACGCGGGTATGCGATCAGCGTTCGGTCGATCCAGCCATCCGGTCGAAGGTCCGGCGCACGATCGAGGAGATGCGTGAGCGCGTCGTCGTGGGTGCTCATGTCAGGCGACCCCCTGAAGCGCGTTCGGATGCGGATGTCCGCAACTCCGCAGCGGGTGATAGGTGAACGACCCGCGGAGGTGCGATCCATGCCATACGCCGCCGTGCTGCGCGATGGTGTCCAGCTCCCCAATGGTGGCGCCGGCAAGCAGTGGTAGTTCGACTGTCCGCGCGTCCGACAGCAAACCGAGGTCATAGCGCGGCGACAGCTCACCGCGCTGCATGGAGAAGACGGGCTCCTCATCAAGCGACTGGCCGATCTCCATCGACATCACGACATCCTGCGCGCGATCCCGACGTGCGTAGCGCGCCCGATGCACCAGCGTCAGCACATGACCGCGCAGCACGCCCGAAGCGAGGCGAAGAAGGAAGCCGGGATCGAACTCGAACCAGCGTTCGTAGAGATGCATCGGCCGGCAACTCGGAAGCGACATGAGCAGCCGCCCCTCCGGCGTGTACAGCTGCAGCTTCGTCGAGGATCTCGCCTGGGTCTTGAGCAGCTTCGGCATGCAGATGCGGACACCTGCCGGTCCCACATCCCAACCGAATGTGAGCGTGCCGTGACCGGGTCTCCAGACGACGGAGTTCGCGAGCCGGACGAACATCTGGGAAGCCGCGGCCGGCAGCGCGAATGTCGCGCGCACATGCGAAAGCCGCTCGAGGCCGGACTCGTCGACACGACGCCCGTCAACCGGTGCGAACGAGTAGCGGAAGTCGCGGCCCGGCTTCGCCGCGCCCGGCAGCACGACGCCGTAGCGAAGCGCGTTGCCAGGATCTCGCTCGATCAGCGACGCCACGAGGAGCGCCGCGGTCCGCTCCCAGCGCGGCAGCGCGCGAACACCGCCTCGACATCGGAGCATCCTGGGATTCGCGCGCACCAGCGGAGCGAGTGCCGTGGCTGCCGCATCGCGCACCTGCTCGCGCTTCGCGAGGAGCAGAAGCTGGAACGCGGCACTGGTGTTGAGCTCGATGGACGATGGACTGGCTGAGCTCTGCACGGCGCGCACTCCCCGGCCCTTGCGGGCCATCGGAAGCACATCCCTGCGACGCGCGCGCCGCCCGAATCGGGCAGCACACAGCGCTCGCCTTCGCGAGGTTGACGGCGCGTTTCCCACGCGCCGCCCGCATCGATCTGGCACCGTGCCTCGCGGCCGGTTGCCGGAGCGCGCGCCGTGTGTTGCGCGGCGCGCGCGTCGCTCGGGATGCTCTTCGGGTTGTGGCGGTGTGGACGCCGACGCCACCTGCGAACGGAGAACCGCTCACACCGCATCAGCATCGAGATCAGGGTCGACCCTCGATTTTGCTCGTTTCAGGCTGATTTCCAGCCGGTTTCGAGCCGCATCGTGCTGGCACCGTGGTCGGATCGGACTCGGTTGCCGAGCGGATTGCTCCGCTGCTCTTGATGCTGACAAACTCAATATACGACCAACTCACGCCCCTGGCAACAAAATTCCCGCCTCGCCCACGCAAACTCCTCACCCTGTGCCTGGCGCCGCGCAGACCCCCGCGCGCTGGTCAGACCGCGCGTTCCCAGGTCGTTCCCTGCGGCCCATCCTTGATCTTGACCCCAAGCGCCGTGAGCTCGTCGCGCACGCGGTCGCTTTCGGCCCAGTCCTTCGCCGCGCGCGCGTTCTTCCGGCGCTCGAGCAGGACCTCGACCTTCGCGGCCAAATCGTCGTTCGCGGCCGATGCCAGCGCGGTGTTCCGCTCGAACACGCCGAGCACCGAGTTCATCGCATCCAGCGCCGCGAGCTCCGCACGCGCGTCGCCCGCAGGCGCCTCGCCGATCGCCGTGTTCAGCGCCGCCATCGCGCGCGCGAGGTTAAGGTCGTCGCCGACCGCATCCTTGAACTCGACCAGCGCCCGCTGGAACGGGCCGGGTTGAGCCGCATTCGGCGAAGCACTCGCCCCACGCTCGACGAGCGCCGCGCGCGCCGCCGCCCACCGGTCGATCATCCGCTGGCAATCGCGCAGCCCCTGCATCGTGAAGTTCGAGTTCGTGCGGTAGTGCGTGCGGACCAGCTCGAGCCGCAGCGCCGCCGGCGTCACGCCCTTGGCGAACAGGTCGCGCGCCGTGAAGAAGTTGCCCTTCGACTTCGACATCTTCTCGCCCTCGACCTGCAGATGCCGCGTGTGGAACCACACCCGCGCAAAGTGCGGCCGTCCACTCGCGCAGCAGCTCTGCGCGACCTCGCACTCGTGGTGCGGGAAGATGTTGTCCTCGCCGCCCGAGTGGAGGTCGATCTCGTCGCCAAGCAGCATCCGCGCCATCGCGCTGCACTCGAGGTGCCAGCCCGGATACCCCTCGCCCCACGGACTCGGCCAACGCATGAGATGCGTCGGATCCGGCTTCCACAGCATGAAGTCGGCCGGATGCCGCTTGACCGCCTGGTGCTCCGCGCTGATGCGCCCACCCTCGCCCTCGCGCAGGTTGTCGAGCGTGTTGCCCGACAGCCGGCCGTACGCGGGAAAGCTCTGCACGCTGAAGTACACGACGCCGTCGCTCGCGACATACGCGTGGCCGCGCGCGACCAGCTGCTCGACGAGCGCGATCATCTGCGGCACGCAGCGCGTCGGGCGCGGCATGAGCTCGGGGTGGTGACGCTCCTCGATCGCGACCTTGAGGCCGAGCTCGCGCGCGTCCTCGAGGAACCGCTGCGCGTAGAACTCCGCCACCGCGTACGGGTTCGCGGGGTCGATCTCCGAGCCCGCGGGCAGCTTGCCCGACTTCTTCGCCTCGGCGATGCGGCGGCCCGCGACCGCCATCTTGTCCTCGCCGCCGCCGTCGGCCGCGTCGTCCTCGGTCATGTGGCCGACGTCGGTGATGTTCATCACGTGCTTCACGCGCATCCCGTGCAGCTCGAGCGCGCGCCGCAGCGTGTCGGCGTTGAGGAACGACCGGAAGTTGCCGATGTGCGCGTCGTCGTAGACCGTCGGACCGCAGGAGTAGAAGGTGACCTCGCCGTCGGCGTGCACCGAACGGAACTCCTCGAGCGACTTCGTCAGCGTGTTGTAGATACGGAATGCCATCGTGAACCCTCCCAGACCGGTCAGCGCCCCTCGAACTCGCGGGCGCGCACCTTCACCGCCGGATTGCCGAGGTAGATCGACCACGGCTCGAGATCGCCGAGCGCCACTGCGCGGGCACCGAGGATAGCGCCGTCACCGACACGCACCTTCGGGCCGACGAACGCATCCGCCGCGATCCAGACGTCGTCCCCGATGTCGACCGGCGGCCGCAGCAGCGGCATGGTCGCGCGGCGGGAATCGTGGCTCCCCGCGCAGATGTGCGCACCCTGCGACACCGTGACCCGTGCACCGATCGTGACCGGCCCGAGGCAGTAGAGGATCGCGCGGTCTCCCACCGAGCTCTCGGCGCCGACGGAGAGGTTCCAGGGGCACTCGATGATCACGCTGCGCCGCACGTTCGCCGTCGCGTCGAGCCGCGCGCCGAACGCCCGCAGCAGCGCGCGCCGCACGCCGTACCAGTTGTGGAAGGTCCAGCGGAACAGCGTCCCCTGCACGACGCCCCAGAGCAGGCGCGCGACCTTCTCGCGCGTCGAGTACGGGCTCGTGCGTCGCGCGCGGAGGGTGTCGTGGTCCGGGGTGCTGTTCATGCGTCGCCGTGGCGGTCGCCGTGCACGACTTGCTCGAGCAGTTCGCCCCAGCGACGCATCGCGTGCGGGGCGCCCCACTTCTCCGCGAGCGCCTGCCGGGCGCGGCGCCCCATGTCGGCGCGCAGCTGTGCGTCGTCCGCGAGCCGCCGCACCGCATTGGCGAAGGCCTGCGCATCGCCGGGGGCGATCACGAAGCCGCAATCCGCGTCGCGCACGACCTCGGCCGCCTCGGTGCTCTCGCCGCCGACCCAGATGACCGGCCGCTCGGCCGCGAGCGTGCCGTAGATCTTGCTCGGCACCATCACGCCCGACCAGCGCGGCATCATGCTCACGAGGTGGATGTCGGCCGCCGAGAGCAGTTCGCCGAGCCGCTCGCGCGGCTGGTACTCCGCCTCGACGAAGTTGCTCAGCCCGCGCTCGCGCATCGCGTCGATGAGCTGCTTCTTGCGCTTGCCGCCGCCCACGAAGGCGAACATCACGTCCTTCCGGTCCGACAGCAGCTTGGCGCCCGCCGCGAAGGTCTCGACATCGTGCCCGATGCCGAAGTTGCCCGAGTACATGACGAGCGTCCGGTCGCCCACGCCCCACTCGCGGCGGTACGAGTTCTCCTCGCGCGGGCGCGGGCAGACCTCGGTCGCGTCCGACCAGACGTTGATGCGCTCGATGCGCGCGGGATCGATGCCCTTCGCGAGCACGCGGCGCTCCATGCAGCGGCCGAGGACGACGGTGCGGTCGGCCCGCCCGAGCGCGAGCCGGTTCAGCCGCTCGAGCACGCGCGTCGTCAGCGAGCGCTCGCTCAGGACGCCGGTCACCACCAGCACGTCGGGATAGAGGTCCATCACCCAGTACACGAGCTTCGTGCCGCGCAGCCCGCGCAGCGCGAGCCCGAGCAGCGCGATGAACGGCGGCGTCGTGAAGCACACGCTCACGTCGTGGCGCCCGATCTGGATCGCCTTCACCGCGGTGAGCAGGTAGAACAGCGCGAAGTCGGTCGTGCGCGCGAGCAGCCCGGCCTTGCCGTAGATGCTGCGGCCGACGCGGTGGATCTCGATGCCGTCGACCTTCTCGAACGCCGGGAGCGCCGTGCCCGCCTTGCCGTAGATCGAGCGCGACGCGATCACGCTGACCTGATGGCCCTGCGACACCAGGTAGCGCGCGAGGTCATGCCCGTGCTGCGCGGTCGCCGCGACGTCGGGGTAGAAGGTCTGGTTGATCAGCAGGACGCGCATCGGCTCAGTTGCCCCCCGCCAGCGAAGGGTCGTGGCCCGCACGGTGCGCGCGATGATCGCGGTACCACGCCACCGTGCGGCGCAGTCCGTCGGCGAGTTCGGTCTCGGCGCGCCAGCCGAGGAGCTCGCGGGCGCGCGTCGCGTCGACGCAGCGGCGCGGCTGCCCGTCGGGCTTGCTCGCGTCCCAGCGGATCTCGCCGCCGAAGCCGCAGGTCCGCGCGACCAGGTGCACCAGCTCGCGGATCGTGATCTCGCGGCCGGTCCCGAGGTTCACCGGCACCGGGTCGTCGAGCCGCTCGGCGGCGCGCACGATGCCCTCGGCCGCGTCGTCGACGAACAGGAACTCGCGGCTCGCCGCGCCCGTGCCCCAGCACTCGATCGCGGCGTCGCCGCGCTCCGACGCCTCGAGGCACTTGCGGATCAGCGCCGGGATCACATGCGAGGTCGACGGATCGAAGTTGTCCCACGGTCCGAAGAGGTTCACCGGCAGCAGGTAGCTCGAGGCGAGCCCGTACTGCCGGCGGTAGCCGTCGAGCATCACCATGGCCGCCTTCTTGGCGATGCCGTAGGGCGCGTTGG
>JBMOGJ010000013.1:0-44913 GCA_049318425.1 Phycisphaerales bacterium
GCTCGAAGGGCGGCAAGATCCCCGCGCAGGTTCCCGATCGCGACTGATCGGCGCGTCCGACGCCGACCGCTCCGCTGAACGCACCGCACCGCGCCGCGCCGCGAGTCCCTTTACAATCGCGGCCCCATGTCCGCCGCACCCATCGCCGAGACGAACGAGCTGCCGCACCGCTACACCGCCGCGTACGCGAACGCGGTCGAGGAGAAGTGGCAGGCCGCGCTCGCGTGGCCCGATGGCAAGGGATACGGCTACCGCCAGCCGAATCCAGGAGAGGCCGGCTTCGACGCGTCCAAGCCGAAGTTCTACTGCCTCGACATGTTCCCGTATCCGTCGGGCGCCGGACTGCATGTCGGGCATCCCGAGGGCTACACCGCGACCGACATCATCTGCCGCTACAAGAAGCTCAAGGGCTTCAACGTGCTGCATCCGATGGGCTGGGACGCGTTCGGCCTTCCCGCCGAGCAGTACGCGATCCAGACCGGCGTGCACCCCGAGGTCACGACCAAGAAGGCGATCGACAACTTCCGCCGGCAGCTGCGCCGCTTCGGCTTCATGTACGACTGGTCGCGCGAGTTCGCGACCATCGATCCCGACTACTACCGCTGGACGCAGTGGATCTGGCTGCTCGCCTACGAGTCGTGGTTCGACCCGAGCGTCCGCAAGGCGCGGCCGATCGGCGAGCTCGCGGCCCGTCTCGAGCGCGAGGACGCGGAGATCGCGGTCGGCGGCGGCGCTGCGAAGCGCTGGTCCGCATGCACGCGGCGCGAGCGCCAGGCGCACCTCGACACCTTCCGCCTCGCGTACCTCGGCACGCAGACGGTCAACTGGTGCCCGAAGCTCGGCACCGTGCTCGCGAACGAGGAAGTCATCGACGGCCGCAGCGAGCGTGGAAGCCATCCGGTCGTGCGCATGCCGCTCAAGCAGTGGATGTTCCGCATCACCGCGTACGCCGACCGACTGCTCGAGGACCTCGCGCTCGTCGACTGGCCCGAGATGACGCGCACGCTGCAGGCCGACTGGATCGGCCGCAGCGAAGGCGCGGAGATCCGCTTCGCCGTGGACGGACTCGCGGCGGGCGACGGCGATGCCGAGGCCGGCTCGCTCACCGTGTTCACCACGCGTCCCGACACGCTCTTCGGCGCGACGTACATGGTGGTCGCGCCCGAGCATCCGCTCGTCGCGCGCGCGATCGCACGCGCGGGCGAGGGCGAGCTCTCGCGCTACGTCGCCTGGGCGAAGAACCGCTCCGACATCGACCGCCAGGCCTCGAAGGAGAAGACCGGCTGCGCCACCGGCCTCTACGCCGTGAATCCCGCGACCGGCGCGCGCATCCCCGTGTGGACCGCGGACTACGTGCTCATGGGCTACGGCACCGGCGCGATCATGGCGGTGCCCGCGCACGACGAGCGTGACTTCGAGTTCGCCAAGGCGTTCTCGCTGCCGATCGTGCAGGTCGTCGAGATCGACGGGGTGCCGTTCACCGGCGACGCCGCGACCGCGGGCGAGGGCCGCGCGGTGAACAGCGCGCATCCCGCGTCGCTCTCGATCGACGGGCTTCCCACCGCCGAGGCGAAGAAGGCCGTCATCGCATGGCTCGCGGAGCGCGGCATCGGCGCGCTGCGCGTGAACTACCGCCTGCGCGACTGGCTCTTCTCGCGCCAGCGCTACTGGGGCGAGCCGTTCCCGATCGTGTACGACGCCGACGGCAACCACTATCCGGTGTCGGCGTCGCACCTGCCGCTCACGCTGCCTCCGCTCGCCGACTACTCGCCGGTCGAGAGCGACACGCCGCAGCCTCCGCTCGCGAAGGCGCGCGACTGGACGCACACGACCGCGGGCGCCGCGGGCGTCGATCCGGCGCTGCTCGCACCCGGGACTCCGGTGGTGCGCGAGACCAACACCATGCCGGGCTGGGCCGGAAGCTGCTGGTACTACCTGCGCTACTGCGCGCCGAAGGATGCGGCGCACTTCGTCGCTCCCGACGCGGAGCGCTACTGGATGCTCTCGCACCGCGCGGGCAGCGGGAAGACGGGCGCTCCCGCGCACTACGACCCCGCGACCTGCCACGCCGGCGGCGTCGACCTCTACGTCGGAGGCAGCGAGCACGCGGTGCTCCACCTGCTCTACGCGCGCTTCTGGCACAAGATGCTCTTCGACCTCGGGCAGGTGTCGACGCCCGAGCCGATGGGCAAGCTCTTCCACCAGGGCCTGATCACGAGCTTCTCCTACCAGCGCCCGGACCGGACGCTCGTCCCGACCGACCAGGTCGAGTTCCGCTGCGCCGACGGCTCGACGCTCCCGCTCGACGCCGTCACCGACGCGAGCGTGGGCGACTTCATCGAGTCCGCGACCGGCGCACGGCTCGCGCGCGTCGTCGCGAAGATGTCGAAATCGCTGAAGAACGTGGTGAATCCCGACGACGTGATCGCCGAGTACGGCGCCGACACCTTCCGCCTGTACGAGATGTACATGGGTCCGCTCGAGGCGTCGAAGCCGTGGAACACGCGCGACATCGTCGGCGTGTTCCGCTTCCTGCAGCGCGCGTGGCGCCTCGCGGTCGACGAGCGCACGGGCGCGCTCCTCTGCGCGGCGAAGCCTGATCCGAAGATCGAGAAGCTCCTGCACCGCACGATCCACAAGGTCGGCGAGGACATCGAGAAGCTCTCGTTCAACACCGCCATCGCCGCGATGATCGAGCTGGTGAACGCGGCGACGCGTCCGCAGTCGATGACCGATCCGACGCAGGGCGGCATGACCCGCGACCAGCTCGAGCGCTTCGCGCGCATCCTCTGGCCGTTCGCGCCGCACTTCGCCGACGAGCTCGGCTCCAAGCTCGGAATCGCGGGCGGACTCGATCCGAGCGCGCCCAGCGGGACGGGTGCGGGCTTCTACGCGAGCTCGTGGCCTGAGCACGACCCCGCGCAGCTCGTCGACGACGAGGTCGAGATGCCCGTCCAGATCCAGGGCAAGATCAAGGCACGCCTGATGGTTCCGACCAAGGCCGACGCCGCGGCGATCGAGGCGCTCGCGCTCGCGCACGCCGACGTGATCGCGGCGATCGCCGGCCGTCCGGTGAAGAAGGTGGTCGTCGTGCCGGGCCGCATGGTGAACATCGTGGTGTGAGTCGGCGGGCGCCGGCGTGCGACGCCGAGCGGACGCGCTCCGCTGCGGCTGGCTCGCGGCGCATCCCCGAGCATCGTCCCCGAGCATCGCCCCCGTGCTGCCGCGGCGAGGGACGCTGTACGCTGCGCGCATGGAGCGCGTCCGCAGCATTGCGTCTTCCGTCCGCGTCGCCCTCGCGCAGGCGCGCGCGTGGGTGTCCGCGCTTTCCGCGGCGCTTCTGCTCGCGCTGATCGCCGCCGGCTGCGCGCCGTCGCCGACGCGGTTCGACCGCATCGGCACGCCCGTCCGATTCGGCGAGCTGCGCGAGACCGCGGCCTGGTGCCCCGGCTTCGATCCGTCATGGTGGAAGGTCATCGACGCGAAGTACGCCGAGTACGACCGCGGGCTCGACGCGCTGGTCGCGGAGCGCTGGGAGCCCTTCGCCACCGACATCTCGGTCGCACGCGTGCAGGGCAGGTTTCCCGACGCGCGCGCGGCGCGCGTGCAGTGGGGCCGGTTCCAGCAGATCTCGCGCGAGCTCGCGGAACGCGAACTGGCGCTCGTCGTCGAGCTCGAGCGCGCGCTGCCTCGCGAGGCGGGTCCGTTCATCGGACTCCTGCGCGCGCGCGCGATCTTCCGCCGTGCGTGCGCGCCGCTGCGCGAGCCCGGCGAGACGATGCCCGGCCCGCTCGAGGTGCTTGCGTTGAACGGACGCGGAACGCCGGATCCCGCGCTCGTCGCGGCGGCGACCGATGCGTACATCCTGCTCGCGACGGACGCCGACGATGCCACGCGCACCATCGCCGAGGCGTTCATCGACTGCTGCGAGGCGCTCGGTGCGGTCGCGGTGCCCGGCGCCGGCGCCACCGCCGGATCCGGTGACGAGGCGGCGCGCACCGCGGCGCGCGAGGCCGCGATGAAGCAGCGCACCATCGTGGAGGTGCGCGCGCTCGAGCGCTTCCGGCTCGAGCTGCTCCGCCGCGGATCCGATGTCGGCGCCTCGATCGCGGACGACGCGCGCCGCGCCGACTACCTCTCGCGCCTCGACGCGTTCCTGCACGCCGGCGTCCGGAGCGCGCCATCCCTGCGCGCGTTCTGGCAGATCGGCCGCGGACTGCTCGCGCGCAAGCCCGGCATCGAGCCCGCGCAGCTCGCGCGGTTCGACGCGCTTCACGAGGAGGTGCTGCGCCGCGACGCGGAGCTCCGCCCACGCCTGCGGTCCGGCTCGAAGCAGGCGCGGCAGGAGGCCTATCAGCAACTGGTCGCGCTCGTCGGGCCGATGCGCGAGTTCGTCGACAAGACCCTCTCCGACCTGCCGAACGCCTCGGTGCGCGCCGAGCTCGCGACCTTCTCGGTGACCGACGGGACGCGCACGCCCGCGCAGGCGGCCGACGCGATCGCGGCGGCGTACGCGCGCGAACAGGCCGAGCGCGCCGCGCAGCAACCCACCGTCGACCGCGGCTTCCCCGGACGCGACCGCTGGGAGGCGCTCCTGCTCGGCGCGCCGCTGCGCCGCGATGTGCTTCAGGCGCTCTGCGCGCGCGTGCGGATTCCGGCGTCCGCGATGGCGGACGTGGACCGGCTCGCGGACGAGCTGCGCAGCGAGCTCCGCGCGCAGACCGACGATGTGCCCGAGCAGATCGGCGCGGAACTCCGCGCGTTGCGCGGTTCGCCCGACGAGGCGCCCGCGCTGCTCCGTGGATTCATGGCGTCGTTCCGCGCCAGGATCGAGCGCGTGCGCACGCTCGACCGCGCCGCGAACGAGCGCATCCTCGCCGAGATCGCGCGTGCCGCGGCGGTGTCGGTCGACGACGAGCGCGTCGCGATCGCGCGCCTTGAGCTCGCGCTTCTCTCCGAGATCGGTGCCGATCCCGACACCCGCGAGGCCGAAGGCGTCGGCGGGCTCACCTCGGTCGCGCTCGTCAATCCGTTCGAGGTCGTCCGCAGCATGGGCGCGGACGAGTCGCAGCGGGTCATCGCCGAGTCGGTCGTGTTCGCGCGCGGTGCCGAGCTGATGGCGGCCCAGCGCGACGCGCGCGCCGTGCTCGAGGGGAACGTCCGCGCACTGCTCGGCATCCTGCTGCAGGCCGAGCTCAGCCGCGCCGCGGGACTGCGATTCGAGACGGAGGATCCCTGGCGCCCCCGCGTCGGCGGCGTCGACGCGGTGACGCTGCGCTTCCGGCTCGCGGACGACCTGCGCGCCGCCCTCGGCGAGCCGACGGCACGCGCGTACCTCGCGCGGCTCCGTGAGCTCGCGGAGCCCGCCGCGGCGCCGTCGCGCGCGCGTGCGTTCCTCCGGCTCGACCGTTTCGCCGCCGGTTCCGGCATGAGCGCGGCGGAGAGGTCGGAGACCGACGACATCCGCGCGGTGGTGGCGGAACTGCTCGACCAGGCCGATGAACGCCGCGAGGCGTCACTGAACGCACTCCTGCGCTGGCGGGGCGGCTGGACCGGCGGAGGCGATTTCAACTCGCCCGACCGCTGGAACGAACTCGCGCGCTCCGGAGCCACGGGCTGGCTGCTGCGCTCCCGGGCCATCGACGCCGACGAGCGCGCCTTCGCCGCCTGCGAGTCGCTGCTCGGCGGCGAGCAGGGGGCCGACCCGCTGCTCGAGGACGGCCGCCGCGCCCTCCGCGAGTTCCCGCTGGCGTTGCCGCGCCTGCTCCAGCCGCAGTTCGAGTAGCGGTGAAGGGACAGGCATGCATCAACCGCGAAGGGGACAGGCATGCATCGGCCGGCCGGTGCAGCCCACGCCGTATCATGCCTGTCCCATGTCGCGCCCCACTCCGACGAACCGCGAGCACATGCCCATCCAGATCGGCCTGCCCGCGGAGCCCGCGTGGGCGGTCGCGGAGCCCGCGCCGATCTCGTACCTCGCGTTCGTGACCGGCGACGAGCTTCCCGATCCAGGAGCCGCGTTCACCGCCGCCGGCGAGTCGTTCGGGCTCGCGCCGCAGGACGTCGAGCCGCTTCCGATCGAGGATGACCGCGTCGCCTGGGCGTTCTCGTTCAGCCTGCCGAACCGCGGCGCGCGCGCCATGCTCTGGTGCGAGCACGCCATCGAGGGCGCCTCACCGGACGGAAAGGCCAGCGACGCGCGCTGGGTGATCTTCATCGAGACCCTCCTGGAGCAGTCCCGCGCCGTCGACGACGCGATCGCACTGGGCGCGACGGTCGCACGCGCCGGCGCCGCCCGCACCCGACTCGTGTTCGACCCCAGCCTCGGAGTCGCCTGGGGCCGCGCCGAGATCGACGAGCTACTGCTTGGGACAGGCATGCACGCTTCGGGCGAGCTCATCGACGAACGCCACCTCTACCGCGTCGAACTCGTCGCCCGCGACCGCACGAACGGCCCGTACTGGATCGCCACCGTCGGCCTCGCCCGCGCCGGCCTGCCCGAACTCGAGCTCCTCGAGGTTCCGGTCGCGCATGTCCGCGCCGGGCTCGAACTCGTCGACGCACTGGCCGCGCGCCTCCTTGCCCGCGACGGCGCGTCGGGACTCGAGCTCCCGCACGCGGGTGTCCCGTTCGAGGCGGGGCCGGGGCTGCGCGTCGCCCTCGTTCCCGCTCTGGAGGCTGCAGAAACGCTCGCCCCCGGCGTTCCGGGCGACGCGGGTGACCGCCGCGGTCTGCCGCCCGGTCCGCGCGCCGCCATCTGCGCCGCCGGAAAGCGAGGGGCGTTCCGCCAGGTCTGGGTCAGCCCGATCGAGGAGCTTGCATGCCTGTCCCGCAACGAGGCGGGGCTCTACCTCGCGCCGCGCGTCAGCCTGGTGCGTGAGCGCGTCGCGCGTCGCACCTGGAGCGCGTTCCGTGACGCGTTCGAGCGTCACGCCACCGCCACCGCCGCCGGCGCATCCGACGCGGCCTTCCTCGCCAAGATCGCGCGGGGCGACGCGGAGGGGACACGCGAGCATGTCTGGATCACCGTCGAGCACGCCGACGCCGACGGCGGTCGCGGCATCCTCGGCCGCGCGGGCGCCGAACCCGAGCGCGTCGCGTTCACGCTCGACCGGCTCGGCGACTGGCGCATCGTCGGGCTCCGCGCCGAGCTTCCCGAGGTTGGTCCCGAAAGCGCGCGACTTCTCGCGTGAGCCGCGCCGACGCTTCCCCGCGCGCCGACGCGCTGCCACAATGAACGCGTGACCGGATCGCTCCCACGCCCGAAGCGACGGACCCGCCTGGCGCGGGCGGGCGCGATCTACATCCTCGTCATCGTCGCGGTCGGACTCGCCGCCGGAGGGCGCCCGAACAACCTGCTCGTCTGGGTGTTCAGCTTCCTGCTGGCGGCGATGCTCGCCTCGGGAATCGTGTCGGGGTTCATGCTGATGCCCGTGCGCGCGCTGCGCATCGAGCCGCGTCGCGGCCGCGTCGGCGAGCCGCTGCTCGTGCGCTACGAGATCGCGAACGCCTCGCGCTTCCTGCCCGCCTACGACCTGCGCATCGATGAGTGGATGTTCGAGCCGCGTTCTGCCGCCGCGGTGTCCTCCGCGACGGTTGCGACGATCGCAAACATCGCGGTGCCTGCAACCACCTCCGCCTCCGCGACTCCCTCCGCCTCCGCAACTCCCTCGGCCTCCGCAACCACCGCCGAGTTCGCCACCTCGACACCCGACCACGCGCCCGCCCCGCGCACGGCCCCGCGCAGCGGCCTCCGCCGCCGCGGACGCGCGCCGCGCCAGCCGCTCGCACTCGAACTCGCGGGCCCCGCGTGGATCCTGCACGTCGGCCCGCGCGAGCAGCTGCACGGCGAGGCCGTCTACCGTCCGACGCGCCGCGGCCGGCTGCGCCTCAGCGAATTCGAGGTCTCGACGACCTTCCCGTTCGGACTGATGCGCAAGGTGCTGCGGTTCGACCAGCCGGGCGAGGTGCTCATCCACCCCGAGATCGCGGCGCTGCGCCCCGAGGTCCTCTCCCGCGTGACGTCGGGCGGCTACGGCGGACACCGGCTCTCGTCCGAATCGGGCGGCGCCGACGACTTCTTCGGCGTGCGCGAGTACCGCCCGGGCGACAGCATCCGCACGATCGCGTGGAAGCGCCTCGCGGGAACCGGTCAGCTCGCGACCATCGAGCGCAGCCGCTCCGTGCCGCCGCGCGTGCGCGTGCTGATCGATCTCCGCACGCCGACCGACGCGATCCGCACCACCGGCGGCGAGGACGCGCGCGCGCTCGAGGAACGCGCGATCGTGCTCGCCGCGAGCTTCCTCGCGCTCGCCGACCGGCTGGGGTACGAGTACGCGCTCAGCATCGCGGGCTTCGACATCCCTCCGGTCTCGCTGCGGAAGGGCCATTTCCACCGCGAGAAGCTCATGTCCGCGCTCGCCGCCATCGACCTCGACGCGCCGCGCTCGAGGGGCAACGGACTCGCCGCGAGCGATGAGCGCGCGACCGTGGTCGTCGTGCACCCCGACCGATCCGACCTCGCGGCCGCTCCCGCCGACGCCTGGCACTTCACCGCGCGCCAGCTCGACGCGCTCGTCGATCACACGCACGAGCCCGCGCCGCGCGAGGCGCACGACGGCGGCGGCGCCGAGTCCACCGTCCGACGCAGCGCGGACACCGCAGGGGAGGGCGCCTCCGCATGACGCTCCTCCGCCAGTACCGCATCGCGAGCTTCCTGCTGGTGATCGTCGCGATCGTCGCGTTCTCGATCTCGCAGCTCGACTTCACGCTGCTCTTCCTCGGCGTCGTGCTGGCGATGCTCAGCTGGTACGTGACCGAGGGCCCGCGCGGACGCACGCTCCCCGACTGGGCGACGAACCTGCTGACCATCGCGGTCCTCGGATACTCGGGCTTCGACTTCGTCGTCCGCGGCACCATCGAGGACGCGATGGGCACGCTCGGACGCTTCCTGCTGTGGCTCCTCGTGATCAAGCTCTTCGCGCGCCGCGGCGCGAGCGAGGAACGCCAGCGGTTCACGCTCGCGACCATGCTCGTGCTGACCGGCTGCCTCGAGAGCGTCGCGCTCGCGTTCGGCGTGCTCGTCCTCGTCTACGCGGCGCTCGCGGCCTGGACGGCGATGCTGTGGAGGATCTCGAAGGGCGCCGACGCCGCCCGCCGCGCGCGCGCCGACAGCGGGGGATTCGCGCCTCCGCTCGAACTCGCGTACGGCCGCCGCGCGTCGCCGCAGTTCCGCGGCCTCGCGACCATCGCGGTGCTCTCGGCGTTCGCGGCGAGCATCCCGGTGTTCTTCCTCTTCCCGCGCTTCGCCGAAGTGCGCCTCGGCGACCGCGGCCCCGGAAGCGTCACCGGCTTCAACGAGGAGATCGACCTGCGCGGCGGCGACCGCATCACCGAGAGCCGCCGCGAGCTGTTCACGCTGCAGTGGATGGACGCGTCCGGCGCGCCCATCGAGTCGACGCGGCCGCTGCTCCTGCGCGGCGCGGTGCTCGACTCGTACGACCTCGAGGACCAGCGCTGGTACGCGCGCCGCACCTCCTCCGCCGTGGCGACGCAGCGGACCAAGACCGACGGCGGCTTCAGCTCGCTCCTGCGCGGCGCCACGGCGACCGCCGAGCCGCGCGCCCGCTACCGCGCCCGCTTCGAGATGCGCTCGCTCGCGAGCGAGGTGCTCTTCTCGATCTACGCGCCCGTGGGCATCGCGACCAGCGAGGCTCGCACGGTCGCGCTCGATCCGCGCACGCTCCTCCTCCGCGACATCTCGACCGACCGCGGCGGGCAGTCGTGGTACTACGAGCTCCTCACGCAGACCCTCCCGGACGCGGAGACGCTCGAGGACCTCTCCGACGGCGCCCGCACCTCGCCCGAGGCGCGCCGCGCCAGCTTCCCCGTCGCCGAGATCGAGCCGATCGCGCGGCGGCTGCTCGAGGACATCTCGCTCTCCGCCAACCTCCCGCCCGAGCTGCCCGAGGGCGCGCCGTCCGAGGAGGTCTGGACCCGCAACCGCGAGATCGCCCGCGCGATCGCCAGCTGGATGAAGTCGAACTTCACCTACACCACCGACCTGTCGGCCTTCGGGCGGATCCCGGGCGAGGATCCGATCGTGAGCTTCCTCACGCGCTACCGCAGCGGCCACTGCGAGTACTTCGCGAGCGCGCTGTGCGCGATGCTCCGCAGCCTCGGCATCGAGTCGCGCATCGTGACCGGCTTCATCGCCCTCGAGTACGACGCGCGCGCCGAGCACTACATCGTCCGCGAGTCGAACGCCCACGCGTGGGTCGAGGTCAGGACAGGCAAGCACGCGTGGACCGCCGTCGACGCGACCCCGGAGGAGAGCCTGTTCGAGATCCAGGAGCGCAACCGCTCCTTCGCCGACCGCTTCCGCTGGATCTACGGCCGCCTGGAGTTCCTGTGGAACTCGAGCATCGTGTCGTACGACGCGTCGTCGCAGGGCAGCTTCGCGGAGCGAGTGCAGTCGGGCTGGCGCGAGGGCATGAGCGTGCGCCTCGAGTCGCTGCTCGCCTGGGCGAAGGCGCTCGCGACCAGCCTGAGCCTCGGACGCGCGGGCGGATTCTGGTTCGCCGTGATCGGCATCGGCATCGGCACCGCGGGCCTCGCGTTCCTGATCGCGACGGTGCGGCGGCGTCGGCTGCGGCGCGCGCTGCAGGTCGAGCGCCTGCCCGCCAGCGAGCTGGCGCGGCTCGAGCGCGACGCGGCGTTCTATGTCGACGCGATGCGCGCACTGGCCCGCGCCGGCCTCGAGAAGCCGGCGCACCTCTCGCCGATGGCCTTCGCGGACTGGCTCGCCTCGGAGCGGCGCCGCCCCGAGATTGGACAGGCATGGACGCCGATCGCCTCGGCGTTCTACAAGGTCCGATACGGTGGCGAGCGACCGACCGCCGCCGAGGCGAAGGCCCACCTTTCGCATGTTCTGGCGCTGCGCGAGGCGCTTCGGCACAACCGCCGCTGACTTCGGGTCGATGGACAGGCATGCAGGCGGAGCTCGAGGCTCCGTGCATGCCTGTCCCATCCAGCGGCTGACGTGGCTCGCGTACGGGACAGGCAAGCATCGGGCGTGCGACACGCACCCTTCGATCCACCCACCGCCCGCACGACGGAGCACACCATGCCAGCCTCAAGATCCCGAACCAACGAATGGCGCCGTTCGCTCGAACAGCTCCGCGCACGCGAAGGCGCGATCGAGCTCGCCGTCGCCCATGACCACCCCGGTGGCGACGAGGCGATCCTCGGCGCGTCCGACCTGGTCTGGCGCGTCCGCGTCCTCGACCTGACGGCGGACGAGATGGCGGTCGACCTTCCGTTCGCGCTCGGCCGCGCCATCGAGCTCCCCGTCGGAACCGAGGTCGTCGCGGCGATCGCGATCGGCCAGAACCGCTGGATGTTCCGCGCGAAGGTCCGCGGCAACTGGACGCCGCGCGCGCCGTTCCCGCGCACGCACCGCGGGATCCGCCTGTCCCTTCCGGATCACGTCGAGCGCTGCCTGCGCCGCAGCACCCGCATCGATGTCGCCCAGATCAACACCCCGAAGGTCGAGATGTGGCCGCTGCTCGAGCCGCGGTCGGCGATGCCCGCCGAACGCGCGAGCGAACTCGCGTTCCGTGCGGCGCTCTCGGGTGAGACGCCCGCTCCGATCGGCGAGGAACTGCTTCCCACCGTCGGTCCCGGCTTCAAGGCCTCGCTCGTCAACCTCGGCGGCGGAGGCCTCGGCGTCCTCGTCGAGGCCAACGACTCGGCGGCGCTGGCGCGTCACCGGATGTTCTGGCTCCGCTTCACGCTCGGTGCGATCATGCCTGTCCCCATCTGCGCGACGGCCCGTGTCGTCCACACCCACATGGACAGCTCGCACCGGATCTACGCGGGCATCTCGTTCGACTTCGACTTCAATCCCGCGCACCAGCGCGTGGTCGCGGAGCAGATCGTCCAGGCGATCGCCCGCCTCACCGGGGCGCAGCGCACCAAGGCGGCGTGACGGGCGACATGCCTGTCCCTTCCGGGGTGACATGCCTGTCCCTTCCGCGCTGTCCCTTCCGCGCTTCCGCGCTCGGGCTTGAAGCAGCACCCAGACAAAAAGACACGCAGGGCGCCATTCCGCTGGCGCCCTGCGTGCTTGCTTTCGGTTTCACGATGGTCCGCGCGACCGAAGCCGCGCGCGACCTTCGTCTGAATCAGCGGCGACGACGGCCCGCGAGACCCGCGAGGCCGAGGAGCGCGATCGCGCCCGGAGTCGGCACCGTGGTGTACGCGAGGAAGTCACCCGAGGTCGACGGCGAGCCCCAGCCCGAGGTGGCGAGGTCGCTGCGCGACAGGTGATCGACGCCCGGGTCGTTGCCGCCGCCCGAGGTGGCGACGTCGAAGTAGATCGTCTGACCGGCCGAGAGGCCGAGCGACGCCATCGAGAACGTGAAGGTGACCGTGTTGCCCGAGACCGCATTGGTCAGGGTGCCGGTCTGTCCCCACGAACCGCCGCCCCACGACCAGAACTGGGCGTTGTCGGTCGACGCGTCGACCCACGAGCCGACGTAGTAGTCGATGTTGCTGGTCAGGTTGACCGGGCGCGCCCACGCGTTCGAGGTGGTTCCGGCGCCGGTGGTGTTGAAGTACATCATGTACTTCGTCCAGGTCTGGAAGCCGCGCGTGGTGATCGCGAGCGTGAGGTTCGAGCCGTCGTCCGACATCGACACGCCGGTGATGTCGAGGTTGTCGAAGCCGTTGTCGAACAGGTCGTTCGAGGCATCGGTGTAGCTGTCGGCGGCGGCGACCGACGCGAGGGACGCCGCAACCGCGGTCACAAGCAGAGAACGCTTCATCTTTCGCTCCTAGGAAAATTGGCTCTGCGCAAGAGGGACAGGCGCAGCCGTGCAGGCACGGAAGGGAACAGGACACAGCGGACAGGGATCCGCTCTTACAGAACGAATATGCCACCCAAGCGGCAGCCTTGCAAACGGGTGCACGGCGAAACGGGCCGTTTGGTGGAGCGGGCGCGGAACGCTCGAACGGCAAGTCGACAAGTTATAGGGACTTAACGCGCGGCAAGTTGTGCGATCGCACGCGCCTTCGCGTGGGTCTCCTCAACCTCGGATTGCGGGTCGCTCTCGACGACGATGCCGCAGCCGGCGTGGTAGGCGACTGGCCGGACGGGTTGGAGCGTGGGTTGCGCGGCCGAATGCTTGCCTGTCCCTTCAGTCCCTTCACCGGTCGTCCTATCAGCGATCGCGTGCTTGCCTGTCCCTTCATCGCCGCCGACTGGGCACGCTGCGGGGGCCGGGCCAATCTGCGCCGTCCGGATCGCGACGCTCAGCGCGGCGTGGCCGGACCTCGAGATGAATCCGATCGCACCGCAGTAGAAGCCGCGGGTGTGCGGCTCGAGCTCCTCGATGATCTGCATCGCCCGGATCTTCGGAGCGCCGGTGACCGAGCCGGGCGGGAACGTCGCGGCGAGCATGCCTGTCCAGTCGACGTCGTCGCGGAGGCGGGCGGAGATCTCGGCGACCCCGTGATGGACCGTCCGGTGCGTCTCGAGGACGCGCGCCGACGTCACCTGCACCGAGCCGAGCTCGGCGATCCGACCGAGGTCGTTCCGCATGAGGTCCACGATCATGGCGAGCTCGGCGGCGTCCTTCTCGCTGTCCGCGAGCTCACGCGCGTCGACCGAGGACGGCCGCGTGCCCTTGATCGGTCGCGTGACCATCGTGCCGTCCGGCCGGACGCGCAGGAAGAGCTCCGGGCTCATGGACACCAGGTGCTCGGAGGCGAGCGGCGTGGTCTGCTCTCCAGCAGCGCCCTCGGTGCCGAAAGCTCCCGGCAGATCGATCGAGGCACCGAACCACGCTCGGTTCTCGGTGATCGCCGCATGGGCGAACGTGCGGAGATCTCCCGCGATCCTCGCCGAAAACCGACGCGCGACGTTCGCCTGGAACGCGTCGCCCGCGCGGATGTACTCCACGGTGCGCGCGACGCTGGCTGCGTAGTGGGAGTCGCTCGTGTCGGGCTCGAGGGCGGTCAGACGCCAGGGCAGCGACATGCCTGTCCCTTCCGCGCCGCTCCCTTCCACGCTGGGCTCGGCCGCCAATGGCGGCGGCGTCCCCACCGCATGCAGCGAGCCATCCGAGTGGTCGAGGCACCACGCGTCCTCGCACCAGAGCAGCACGGCGTGCGGCGCCGGGCTGGCGCGATGCGCGGGACTCATCCGCGGCTCGAAGCACGCGCCCAGGCTGTATCCGAGCGCCACGACCCAGCCGCCGTCGAACGGTGGCGTGCGCATCGAACCTGAACATGCCTGTCCCATCGCGCCGCCGATGGAAGGCACGGAAGGGACAGGCATGCACGCGTCGGTGGAAGGAACGCTCGAGGGAACGCGGGAAGGGACAGGCACGACACGCGGCGTCCGCGCCAACGCCGCCTCGAGCCGTGCGATCGCCTCGGCCGGCGCGAGCGTCCCGGGGATGACCACCGTCTCCTTCGGCCGCGCGAAGATCGACCACGCATTCTGTGCGTGCAGCTCGCCGCCCGACACCAGCGCGGCCAGCGGCACCCCGCGCGGCCAGCGCAGTAGCAGGTCGGCCGCGCATCCCGCCGCGGAACCGCCCGTCGCCGAACCCCCCGTCGCCGCGGCGCGGGAGGCCGCGCCGGGCAGGGGAGCCGCGGCGGACTCGGTCGGATGGGTCGTCGCGGCGGCGCGCGTCATGGAGGCGCGATGGTACGGCCAGCCCGCCGCGGAATGCGCGCTTTCCCCGCGTTTCAGACGCTTTCGCGCTGTCGCGCAACTTGTACACTCCGCGATTCACCGCGGCCGGAAGACGCCGCGAACGCACACATCGAGAAAGCACCACACACCATGGCGAGCAAGAAGAAGAACGCGAAGAGCGCGAAGAAGTCGGCGAAGCCCGCGAAGAAGGCCTCGAAGCCGGCGAAGAAGGCGGGCAAGTCCGCGAAGTCGGTCGGCAAGATGGTCTTCTACTTCGGCGAGACGAAGTGCGAGGGCAACGCCGGCCAGAAGATGCTCCTCGGCGGCAAGGGCGCGAACCTCGCCGACATGGTCTCGATCGGCCTGCCCGTTCCGCCCGGATTCACCATCACCACCGACACCTGCGCCGCGTACTACGACTGCGGCGGCAAGCTGCCGAAGGGCCTGATGGACGATGTCCAGAAGAACATCAAGATGCTCGAGAAGGAGCTCGGCAAGAAGTTCGGCTCCGACTCGAACCCGCTGCTCGTCAGCGTGCGCTCCGGCGCCGCCGTCTCGATGCCCGGCATGATGGACACCGTCCTCAACCTCGGCCTCACCGACAAGGCCGTCGAGGGCCTCGCGAAGGGCACGGGCAACCCGCGCTTCGCCTACGACGCGTACCGCCGCCTGATCAACATGTTCGGCGACGTCGTGATGGGCGTCGACCACCACAAGTTCGAGCACGCGTTCAGCGCGATCAAGACCAAGTACGGCGTCAAGGAAGACACCGAGGTCCCGACCGAAGGCCTCATCGAGCTCGTCGCCGAGTACAAGAAGGTCTACAAGGACCAGGTCGGCGCCGACTTCCCGCAGAACCCGCTGCTGCAGCTCGAGCACGCCATCAAGGCCGTGTTCAGCTCGTGGAACGGCGACCGCGCGATCGAGTACCGCCGCATCCAGGAGATCAAGGGCCTCAACGGCACCGCGGTCAACGTGCAGGCGATGGCCTACGGCAACATGGGCGAGAACTCCGGCACCGGCGTCGCCTTCACCCGCGACAACACCACCGGTGAGAACGTCTTCTACGGCGAGTTCCTCGTGAACGCGCAGGGCGAGGACGTCGTCGCCGGCATCCGCACCCCCGAGCCGATCGCGATGATGGAGAAGCGCTTCCCGAAGGCCTACGCGCACCTGATGAAGGTCCGCGCCAAGCTCGAGAAGCACTACAAGGACATGCAGGACATCGAGTTCACCGTCGAGAACGGCAAGCTCTTCATGCTGCAGACCCGCACCGGCAAGCGCACCGCGCAGGCCGCCGTCCGCATCGCCGTCGAGATGGTCAAGGAGAAGCTGATCGACGAGAAGACCGCGATCAAGCGCATCCCCGCGGGCGACCTGACGCAGCTCCTGCTGCCGTTCTTCTCGCCGAAGGACAAGGCCGGCGCCGAGAGCGTCACCCGCGGCATCGGCGCGTCGCCCGGAGCCGCCACCGGCACGCTCGCGTTCACCGCGGCCGAGGCCGTCGAGCGCGCCCACAAGGGCGAGAAGGTCCTTCTCGTTCGCAAGGAGACGAGCCCCGAGGACGTCGCCGGCATGCACAGCGCCGTCGGCATCCTCACCTCGACCGGCGGCAAGACGAGCCACGCGGCCGTCGTCGCCGTCGGCTGGGGCAAGTGCTGCGTCGTCGGCGCGGGCGAGCTCTCGATCGACGAGAAGGCCGGCAAGCTCCACGTGAAGGGCCGCACGTTCGGCCGCGACGACGTGCTGTCGATCGACGGCGCGACCGGCGAGGTCATGGTCGGCGCCGTCAAGGCGACCGTCCCCGAGAAGATCTCGGGCGACTTCGCCAAGGTCATGGAGTGGTCGTCGAAGCACGCCGACATGAAGGTGCGCACCAACGCCGACAGCCCCGAGGACGCGCGCCGCGCGCGCGAGTTCGGCGCGGTCGGCATCGGCCTCTGCCGCACCGAGCACATGTTCTTCGGCGGCGACCGCACGGCCGCGATCCGCGAGATGATCCTCTCCGAGACCACCGAGTCGCGCGAGAAGGCGCTCGCGAAGCTGCTGCCGTTCCAGCGCACCGACTTCATCGGCATCTTCACGGCGATGGACGGGCTGCCCGTCACGGTGCGCCTGCTCGATCCGCCGCTCCACGAGTTCGTTCCGCACGACGAGAAGCAGCAGGGCGAGCTCGCGCGCGAGATGGGCCTGTCGCTCGAGCAGGTCAAGCGCCGCGTCGCGCAGCTCCACGAGGCGAACCCGATGCTCGGACACCGCGGTTGCCGCCTGGCGATCACGTATCCCGAGATCCTCAAGATGCAGATCCGCGCCATCGTCGAGGCCGCGATCGAGTGCCGCAGCAAGAAGATCGACGCGCGTCCCGAGATCATGCACCCGCTCGTCGGCACCAAGAAGGAGCTCGTCCTCCTCCGCAAGCTGACCGAGGAGACGATCGCGCAGGTCTTCGCCGAGAAGGGCGTGAAGAAGGGCTTCGAGATCCCGATCGGAACCATGATCGAGATCCCGCGCGCCGCGGTCACCGCCGACGAGATCGGCGAGGTCGCCGACTTCTTCAGCTACGGCACCAACGACCTCACGCAGATGACCTTCGGCTACAGCCGCGACGACATCGGTTCGTTCCTCCCGGCGTACCTCGAGAAGGGCATGCTCGAGAAGGATCCGTTCCAGTCGATCGACACCGTCGGCGTCGGCGGCCTCGTGAAGATGGCCTGCGAGAAGGGCCGCGCGGTCGCGAAGGCGCAGAAGAAGGCGTTCAAGCTCGGCGTCTGCGGCGAGCACGGCGGCGACCCGGCGTCGATCGCGTTCTTCCAGAAGTGCGGGCTGGACTATGTGAGCTGCTCGCCGTTCCGCGTGCCGGTGGCGCGGCTGGCGGCGGCGCAGGCGGCCTTGAAGGGCTGAGCGGTCGCGGCTGCGGCCGCGACCTCTGGTGCTAGGACGCCTTGTTTGAGCGGCGGCTGCTGCGGCAGCCGCCTCTGGCGGTACGGATGTGAACTGATCAGCGCCCGCGGCGAAGGCCGCGGGCGCTGTCGTTTTCGACGCCGAGCCTGTCGCGCTGCCGCGTCGTCCTCGGTCAACCCCAGTTGCCAAGGAGCACCGCGAGGTCGGCGGCACCCACCGTGCCATCGCCGTCGAGGTCGCCCGTGCCGCTGAGTCCCCAGCGTGACAGCATGATTGCGAGATCGGCTCCGTTCACGACCGAATCTCCGTCGAGGTCGCCCGGTCGGCAGGCGCCAAGTTGCTGGATGGACAATGTGCCGCTCGCGCCGCCCGGGATGTAGGTGAACAATCCGATCGCGATGTAGTAGCGCTCGCCGCAAGTCGCGGCGAAGGTGCTGGACGGTCCGCCTGCGGGGTTTCCCGTGTCCACGCACTGGACGAACGGCGCGGCGCTGCACGAAACTGCGCGGATCGAGATGACGGCGCCGAACCCGCTGGAGACGGTGCAGGGCCCGGTCGCCGTCGCGACATACGAGAACCACACGTCCTGCGGGCTGCACGGTGTGCCTGTGCTCGCGCCAGCGGTGTTCCATGCGTGTGTTCCCGGGCCGACCGCGAGCGCCGTCGCGCACTCTTCGTTCGGATGGCAGGAGTACGGCTGGGTCAGCGTGACGGTCGCGAGCCCGCCTGTGGCAGCGGCGCGGCCCGCGAGCTGGATGAAGTACCAGCTGCCGGCGACGGGTGTGACGGTCAGCGTCGAAGTCGACCCCGCGCAGCCCGGGCTGTCGTCGTTGCATCCGACGGAGACCAGCGACGCGCAGCTGCCATCGGTGGACCGGTACACGCGCAGCACGGTGTTGAAGTCCGCCGTTCCGCACGTCGAGACGGTGAACGGGCAGGTCGTCCACGCCTGGTACTTGAACCACACGTCGCGGTATGCCAGCGTGGCGCCGCATCCGCCGGTCGAGCCGGTTGCCTGCATGGTCGTTGCCGTGAGCGACACGGTTCCGAAGGACGGCACAAGCTGCCAGGCGCCGCTGCACTCGTCGTTGGAGGGGATGCACTCCGCCAGGGCCTCCTGGACGCACAGGCTGTCCCACGCGCTGTCGCAGCAGAAGGTGTCGAAGGCACAGATCGTCTGGCAGCAGAGGATGTCGCTGCAGCCGGGCGTCGCGTGCGCGGTGAACGGAGCTCCCGCGTTCGTTTCGCCGCAGTTCGTGCAGTTGTAGATCGCCCGCAGGCGGCAGGCCTCGTCCCACGCGGTCTCGCAGCAGTACGAGTCCTCGACGCACACGAGCGCGCAGCAGGACGCGTTCGACGAGTACGGCGTGCTCGCGGCCTGCCATGGCGAGCCGGCGCGCTGGTCCCCGCAGCCTGAGATCTCCGTCTGGCTGCAGTCGATGCAGGTGTTGTGGGCGTTGAACCACTCGGTCAGCTGGCCGACTGACGGGGAGTTCGCGAAGGTGTTGGCGCCCGTGATGCCGGCGTTCATGGTCGACGCGGGGTTCGCGCAGGTGCAGTGGTCGCAGAGCCAGTTGTGCCCTGTCTCGTGCGCGACGAGGTCGGTCTGGTTGGCGAACGCGCCTGCAACCACTGGCCAGCATGAATTGAACGCCGTGCCGTCGGGGTTCGGGGCCGAGGTGTCGCCGAAGCACATCCAGCGGTAGGCCAACCCGAGGAACACCCCGCCAGCGGGATGGGGCGTTGCGGGCCTGTTGTTGAAGAGGTGCACGAGATCGCGTTCGACCAGTGGGAAGTTGCCAGGTGCCCACAGGCTCGCGAGGAGGAAGTTGAGCTCGGGCGCGGTGAGGTTGCCGTACGGATCGGTCGCGCTGCTCGTGCGCACGACGATCGCCGTGAGTAGGTTGCGGATGCCCGCCTCGGTCTCGTACTGGTTGCTCGTGGTGTTGATGATCGACTCGACCTGCGCTGCGCAGGCAAGTACGCCGCCGCTCCCGAAGCTCTGCAGGTAGGTCGAGTCGCAGTCGACCGCGACCTGCACGTCGCACATGCCGTTGGTGCCGCCGGCGACGCCGCCCTCGCCGCCGCCCGCACCGTGCGGTCCGTGCGGCGCGTGCTCGTGATCGTGTCCGCAGCGGCCTTCGCCGGGAATCAGGTCCGTCGTGAGGTACGCCGCGTGCGTCGACGCGGGCGCACCCGGCGTGCGGTCGGACAGAGGCTCGATGCCGATGGTCTGCCCATCCGGGAGCTTGACGAGGCAGCGGAGCGCACCGTCTGCGTAGGAGCCGACCACGCGGGCGGCGGGGACGCCCGCCACCGTTCCGCGCACCGTGGTCACCGGCGGGGACGCGATCGGCATGATCCGACCCTTCGCATCCTGCACAAGCAGCTGGAAGTCCTTCGCCCTGATCGAGTGGACCCGGAGGTCGAGGGTGAATCCGCCGATCGGCGTCGCGACGTCGACATGCCGCAGTCCGAACAGGTCGGGATCGACGGCGCGCAGCTCGAACTGCGTTGCGGCGCTCGCCGAGAGGCGCTCGAGCACATCGGGCAGCGCGGGGGTGGAGGGGGGAGGCGCCGCGGGCGACGCGGAGGCCGACACGACGACCGCACTTATCGCGGCGACACCTGCGATACGGGCGAGCGGACGGAGTACCCAACGGGCATGCGCGGCAACCTGGTGCATCGTTCGCGGTTCCTCTCCGCCGCTCCCGATCTCGACCCTGCCGCCGAGACGCTGGCAGCGGGCGCGCGGGAGGCGGCGACCGGCAAGTCCGGGCGAATTGGGTGGATCTCTCAGGAGTGCGCTTCGAAATGGCGCTTCGTCCGCCGTGCGGGGGCCGGTCGCCCGCGATTGATGCGTTCCGGGCGGCATGCGGGCGATGGCGGCGCTCGTCGCGGAGCGCGCACCGCGCGGGGCGGCGCAGACATCCCGCGGGGCGGGTGTTGCGTTGCAGACGAGGGCGCGATCCGGTTGCGCCCGTGCACGTGCTCGAGTTTCGCGCCTGGCCCCAGTAAGCTTCTTCCATGGGAAACGACGGCGCCTCCTATCGAAGAATCCGCATCCGCAACGACGGTGTGCCGGTCGAGGGGCTCTACGACAGCGTGGTGGATGCGCGCCTGAAGGCGCTGCTCGACGCCGCCAGGAATGCCGGCATCGATGTCGGGACGCGCGAACTGAAGGGGCGCGACGGCAGGCTCCTCGCACGCGAACTCTCGGCGGCCGTCGTCGAAGCGATCGAGTCGAAGCTGGGTGCGGACGAGGCGGCGTCCGCGGCCGATGTCGACATCGTGAATCGGCTACTGCGCGAGGTGCGGCAGGACGCGGGCGAGGGAGCATCCGCCGCGACCGAAATCCTCCCGCTCGTGCTCGAGCGCGTTGGGCCGAGGAACGACCTCAATCCCCCCGACCTGTCGGACCACGGGCTGCTGACGGGTCGCGAGGGAACTGAGAGCCTCCTTGTCCAGCTGAAGCGCGAGCTTGCGACCTGCAACCGCGTCGACTGGCTCGTCTCGTTCATCAAACTCGCGGCGGTCCGCATGCTGCAGCCGGACATCGAGGCCTTTCTCGCGCGCGGCGGAACGATGCGCGTGGTCACGACCGCCTACATGGGCGCAACCGACCCGAAGGCGCTCGAGGAGCTCGCGGCCATCTCGACAATGCACGGATCGCGGCTTGGCATCCGATTCTCGCGCGAGTCCGATGCCACCCGCTTGCATGCCAAGGCCTACATTCACCGGCGCGACAGCGGATTCGGAAGCGCCTACATCGGCTCTGCGAATCTGTCGCGCCCGGCGCTGACCGAAGGGCTCGAGTGGACGGTGCGGCTTTCGCAGGCCGCGTCGCCCGGGCTTTGGTCGAAGATCGAGGAGACCTTCGAGCAGTGGTGGGGTGATCCCGACTTCGTCGAGTACGGACTGACGCCCGGGCATCCGACGCATGCGCAGTTCCGCGAGCTCATCGCGCGCGAGAAGGGCGCGTTCGCGCAAGGGGCGGGAGACCAAGTCTCGTCGCTCCCGATCTTCGACCTGCAGCCGAAGCCGTTCCAGCAAGCGATCCTCGATCGCATCGCCGTGGAACGCGAGGAGCTCAACCGTTCGCGACACCTCGTGGTGGCCGCGACTGGCACCGGCAAGACCATGATCGCGGCGTTCGACTACCGGGCGTTCGCGGAGAAGCATGCCAGCGCTGAGGGCCGCGCGCCGCGCATGCTGTACGTGGCGCATTCCGAGCGCATCCTGAAGCAGGCGCGCCTGAGCTTCGCGCAGGTCGTGCGTGACCTCAACTTCGGAGGGCTGCTCGTCGGTGGGCAGGACGACCGCCCGTGCGATGCGCTCTTTGCATCGATTCAGTCGTGGAACTCCCGGATCGGGACCGCGACCCTGCCGGCGGACCACTTCGACTACGTGGTGGTCGACGAGGTGCATCACGGCGAGGCGCCGAGCTGGCGAAAGCTGCTCGAGTGGATCAGGCCGCGCTCCCTGCTTGGTCTCACCGCGACACCCGAGCGCGCGGACGGCCTCGACATCACGCGGCATTTCGACGACCGCATCACGGCAGAAGTCCGCCTGCCCGATGCGATCACGCGGCGCCTTCTGGTCCCGTTCCGCTACTTCGGCGTGACGGACAGCATCGATCTTCGTGACGTCGACTGGACGCCGCGCGGATACAAGATGGATGACGTCCAGCGGCGGTACCTGGATGCCGGGCCGGGTTGGATCGAGAACGTCCGGCGCGCGATCTTCAACTACGTGTCCGAGCCGCTTCGCATGCGGGCCATCGGCTTCTGCAGCGGTGTGGCGCATGCCCGCGCGATGGCCGACGAGTTCGAGATGCTCCGGTGCGACGCAGAGGCGCGCGGGCAGCGGGCGTTGCGAGCGGAGGCACTCGATGGATCCGACTCGCTCGAGCGTCGCGAGGAAGTCATCGGCAGACTCCGCCGCGGCGAGACCCAGGTGATCTTCGTCGCGGACCTCTTCAACGAGGGCGTCGACATCCCGGAGGTCGACACGGTGCTCTTCACCCGTCCGACAGACAGCCTGACGATCTATGTGCAGCAACTCGGTCGCGGGCTTCGGCTCTGTCCGTCGACCGGAAAGGACTGCCTGACCGTCCTCGACTTCGTCGGGCAGTACCGACGGGAGTTCCGCTTCTCCGAGCGGCTGAGCTCGATGCTCGCTGACGCCGGCGTTTCGGTCGAAACGCAGGTCGAGCGCGGATTCACTGCGCTGCCACCGGGTTGCTCGATCACGCTTGAGCGCGTCGCGCGCGAGCAGGTCCTGGCCAACATCCGCGCGCAAACGCGCACTCAGCGCGAGCGGCTGATCGAGGCGGTGAAGCGACTGCGCGAGCGATTGGAGCGGACGCCGACGCAACGCGACTACCTGGAGGCCACCCGACTGGATCCGCGGGTGTTCTACGCGAAGAAGGACGCCCGGCTCTCCTGGAGCGGTGCGCTCGAGGGTGCGAAGCTCGGCGGGACTGCCGAGGATCTCGAGGCGATCGAGCCGTTCATGGTGGCGCTGCGCGCGATTGCGTCCATCACGGACCGTAAGCTCGCGGAGTTCGGCTTGGCCCTGCTCGATGCGCTGGAGGGCGGCGCGACGCTTCCGCCGCCGATGGCTCTTGACCGGCGCCTTCAGGTGCTGCTCGTCGAATTCGGGGATGCCGTGCGCAGGCGACATGGGCGCGAGGTTGCGTCCACTTCGGACGATGTGATCACGGAGCTTCGCGCGAACGCACCGCTGCGACGCGAGCTTCGATCACTGCTCGACGCTCTATCGACCCGTGTCGTCGGACTCGCGCCGACGCCGACGATTGCAGTTCCACCGGAGGTACCCCTCGCGCTGCATCGCGTGTACACGCGGCGCCAGCTGTTCGCAGCCTTCGGCTGGGAGTCGATCTGGAGCGCCACGCCTCAAAGCGGCGTGGCGTGGATTCCCGGCCATTCGGCGTACCTCATGCTCGTCACGCTCGAGAAGGATGCGGAGACCTTCACCGAGCGCACACGCTACCGCGACTACGCGATCAGCCCGTCGGTCTTTCACTGGCAGAGCCAGGCGTCCGCGCGGCCGGATCGCGGCGATGGCCAGCGGATCGTGCGGGCGAAGGACGGCGAGGGAACCATGTGGCTCTTCGTGCGGCGCTCGACCGACGACGAGTTCGGCACCGAGCCCTACGTCTTCATGGGTGCCTTCACGCCGACCTCGATCGAAGGCATGCGGCCGATGAGCGTGACGGGCGATCTCGCCAACGCGATGCCGGCGGAGTGGTTTGAGGTGGCGGCGAGGGCGAGATAGCAGCGGACGAACTTGCACGCGCGAGCGCACCACGGCTCCCGGCCGAGGACGGACGCCGCACCCGGTGCGCCTCGGTTCCGCGTCACGGCGTGTCCACGCGTCGATCGCCGAGAGCCCGTCCGCCTGCACATGCAGCAGGAACCGTCGGCGCGCGGCCTCGAAGTCGCGGGTGAATGCCTCCGCGCAGAACGAGCCGGGGCGGGTGTGGTGCCAGTCGTCCGGGCTGCAGTCAGAGATTGACGTTCGGCTGTTGTTTGTGAGCCCGTTCAGTCGGTTGGCAGGATCAAGTGTGCTTAAGAGCCGGCCAGCTGTATGGCGCAAACTTGCGCGCCAGCCGTTTGGCGCGGATCATCTGACTGTGCAATCCAATCCGCCAACAGCATCGCAACAGCTTGATTTCCTCAAGAAGATCGAGCGTTTGCTTTCACACGGTAGTTTCACCGCTACGTACAAGTACGCACTTCTCATCGCGCTTGCGAACCTTGCAGTTGAGAAGGGTGATGACTCCGATAGCGAGCTACCGATTGACTTGGATGACTTGGCTCAGGAGTTTGCCCGACTCTACTGGACAGCGCCGAGGCCGTTCGGCAACTTAGGTGAGCCGCTACGACAGTCCCGTGCGGGAGATCAGGATGCGATCATCGAAATCGTCCTTCCGGTCGCGGAAAAGACAGGCTGGGCCTACTCAAGGGTGCGGGAGTACGCAGGGGGAGTTGGTGATATGACGAGGAGTGCCCGTCGGCTTGTCTGCAGGTATCCGCTTTTCCATCTGCAGGAAGTTAGGGAAGTGCATGGGGGCTTGAGCGAGCCCGACAATTTCCTGTACGAAAGGCCTTCCGCGAGTGAGGCTGAGCGCATGAGAATGCAATTGATCAGCCTCAAGCCTGGAGTAGGAGCCTGTCTTCGAAGGCTGCATGGCGTCGTAGTTCGGCTCTGTGAGAGCGAGTGGGCCCGCTGGCTTCGGAAGGCAAATACCAAGTTGGGTGCTGATTCCAAGCTTGAGGACGAGCTCTTTGGTGATGAGCGTGCTGATTTGAGTCACGTGGTTGAGCCGCTGATGGGACTGCAGGAAGGTCGGTGCTTCTACAGTGGTCGTCGGTTGGATGGAGGCGATGGCATTCAAGTTGATCACTTCATTCCGTGGTCGATGTTCGCCTTTGACAGTGCTTTCAATCTTGTCCTTGTGCGGAAAGAGATCAATGCATCGAAGTCAGCGTCGCTTGCGAGTCCGCGCCATCTAGAAAAGGTACTCGCGCGCAATCGTGAGTCCGCAGGCGCGCTGGAGCAAATGGGTGGAGCCGCAATCGATTCGAAGAAGTTCCGCTCGGTGGCGAGGTGGGCCTACGACGCGGCCGAGTCCAATCAGTGGTTGACCTGGGATTGGTCAGATAGAGCCGAGCGAAGGCAGCTAGACGACAGTTGGCGCCGTTTACTGGTGGACTGAGATCGGTCGCGAAGTCAAGCGTCGCTGTCGCGGTGCCAGATGTCCTCGGTGGTTGCACGCCTTCTGCAAGGTCGCACCGCACAACCCTCACGTGCGTCAGGCGTTCGCAGCCGTTGCAAAGGTGCCTTGGCGCCGGCTCGCTGCGCGCGAAAGTACAACCGAAAGGCGTGTCGGCATCCGTTGGTCTTTCTGCACACCTTCCTCTCTACTTCGTGCGGCGCTCCATGCCCGCCCACCCCTCCCTCCAAACCCAACACGCCATCGGCGCCCTCGTCGGCTCCGCCGTCGGTGACGCCCTCGGCGCGCCGTTCGAGTTCCAGTCCGCCGGCCGCTACTCCGCGCGCTTCCCTGAGCCCATCCGCGGCGGGCGCGGCGAGATGATCGGCGGCGGACCCTGGGCCGCGGGCGAGTTCACCGACGACACCCACATGGCGCTCGCCCTCGCCGAGTCGCTGCTCGCGCAGGGCGCGCTCGACGCAACCGACCTCTGGTCGCGCTGGCGCGCATGGTCCGCGACCGCGAAGGATGTCGGCATCCTCACCCGCCACGCGCTCGCGCGTGCGACGCACGACGGCGCCGCCGCGCACGCGCATGCCGCGAACGGCGGCAGATCCGCCGGCAACGGCTCGCTCATGCGCAACACGCCCGTCGCGCTCTTCACGCTGCGGGAGCCGATCGACTCGGCCGTCGCGCTCGCGGTCGCGCAGTCGCGCCTGACCCACCACGACGCGGCGAACGACGAGGGCGTCGCCATCCACTCCGCGATGGTGCGCGCAGGCGTGCTCGGCGAGGGCGACGACATCTTCGCCGCGCTCGATGCCGCGGTCGGCAGGCTCGCGCCCGAGCCGCGCGAGCGCTGGCGTGCGCTCCTCGACCCGTCGTGGCAGCCCTCCGACGCGCAGTTCGGAAACGGCACCGTCTGGACCTGCCTCGCGCAGGCCGTGTGGGCGGTGCGCCGTGCGAAGGACTTCGAGGAGGCCGTGCGCATTGCCGTCGATCTCGGCGACGACGCCGACACGGTGGGGTGCGTCGCGGGGTCCCTCGCCGGCGCGCGCTGGGGCATCCAGGCGATTCCGAGCCGCTGGACCACCTATGTCCACGGTGCGATGCAGACGCCGGCCGGCGAGCGCCGCTACGACTTCGTCGCGCTGCAGGAGGTCGCGCGCGGATTGCTCGGACACAAGCCTGTCCCGTTCACGCCGAGCGACGCGGAGGGCGGCCCCACGCGCGTCCACGACGAGCTGCCCGTGTACGCCGCCGACCTCACGGGCGCGGCGAAGGCGCCGACCGATTGGGCGGTCGTCTCGCTCTGCCGCACGGGCGGTGCGTTCGCGCGGCACGCGGTGCGGCGCGAGGTGTTCCTGATCGACCAGTACGAGGAGCACGACAACGCGAATCCGCGCGCGGCGCTTGCCGATGCGGTCGATGCGATCGACGCGCTGCTGGCGGAGGATCCCGCGCGGCCGCTCGTCGTCCACTGCCACGGCGGCCGCAGCCGCACGGGGTTCGTGCTCAAGGCGTGGGCGATGCGCCGCCACGGATGGAGCGAGCGCGAGGCGCACGCGTGGCTGGTGCGGGCGTGGGACCGGGTGCATGTCAACAACCCGGTGTTCCTGCGGGTGCTGCGGGAGGAGTGGCGGTAGCGGCGGAGCGGGCGTACGACGCGGGGCGGATCGCGGATTCTTGCGGCGAGGTCGCCCATCGCGTGTTTCTGGCGGGAATCGTGGCCTTCAACGCCGCGAGGTGCCGCGAGAGGGCGAGGTCGACCGCGAGTAAGAGGCGCGCGACACTCGACGGGCTGCGTGCGTCACTCCATCCGCGCTCTCGTGACGACTTTGGACAGCTCGGGCTGTTCCCAACGGCGAAGCGGTGGTACGCGAAGGCGCCCGTGCCTCTCTTCGAGCGGGGTGTTTGCCAGCTTCGGTTCGGGCAAGTCTCTCCGGGTGTCCAGCATCACCCGCACCGGTATCAGCACGGCCCCCACGCGCCAAGGAGCGCCGCGAGGTCCGCGCCGTTGACCGTGCCATCGTCGTTGAGATCGGCGGTGGGGTTCGCAGTGCCCCAGGCGTTCAGCATGAGCGCGAGATCGCTGGCGCCGGTGGCGCCGTCGGTGTCGAGATCGGCGGGGCAGCAGGTTCCCGCGGCGCTGCCCGCGGAGGGGATCGTGATCGCGCAGGTCCGCACCGTCACGAACTCCGCGGCGTCGAGCGTGGTGTTCGCGTTCACGCTCGCGGGTGCCTGGGTCGCGGACTTGAGCACGCCCGCGTTCGCGCTGCCGTACGGCGCGGCCGCGATCGCGAGTTGCGTCGGCACGCTCGTGAGATACGCGGCGAGATCGATCGTTCCCTCGACCACGCCGCCGTTCGCGGCGGTCGCCGTCCGCGGATTGCCCGCGCCCGTGATCGTGTTGCCGAGGTCGTTGAACCAGCCCGAGTAGGCGTTGTCGTTCTCGTCGGCGAGGAACGCGGTCCACGCCGCGGCCTGACCCGACTTCGCCCACGGCGCCGCGCGCAGCGCGCCCGGCGCGTTGGCCGCCACGAACACGAACACATCGTCGCCCTCGCCCGCGTCCTCGGTCGCGACGTAGAGCTCGGTGCCCTTGATGCCCGCCCAGAGGTGCCGCGTGCCGTTCGACGCGACCATCACCGCGTCGGTGTCGATCGCGCCGTCCATCGTCCAGGTGTTCGGCGGCTGGGCGCCCGTGACCGCGAAGTGCCAGTCGGCGCCGCCGTTGCTGTCCCACAGGCCCGCGCCGTTGTTGAAGACGACATCGAACTGCGTCGCGGTCGCGCTCACGGGGACGGTCGCGGTCCAGCGCTGCGACTTCGCGTTCCAGGTCATCGTCGCGTCTGGGCTCGCGACCTGCGCCCAGCCGTTGTAGCCGTAGTGGAGCTTGACGGACGCGGCGCCCGCGAGCGGCCGGCCCGCGGGGTCGTACTCGACCGTCGCGCTCGCGCCCGCGACGAGCGGGGCCGGCGACACCGTGACGACATCGCCCGTCCCTCCGCCACCGCCGGCGCCGCTCCCATCGCCGACCCAGACATGCTGGATCGGGCTCTTGCGCACGTTTCCGCGCGCGTCGACGGCCTCGACGTAGTAGTCGACGAGCTTGGAGCGCACGCCCGTGATGTCGGCGTAGTACTGGTCCGCGATCGCCGCGGGCATCTCGAAGAAGTTGATCGAGCCCGAGTTGAAGAAGTTGCCCGCGGGGAAGGCGCGCCGCGTCATCGCGATGGACTGCCACGCGCCGACGCCCGCGGTCTGCGCGTAGAGCTCGTTCGCGTTGTTCGCGAGCGGATTCTCGCCGTCGTCGTCGAGGCGGTACTTGAGCGTGACCGTCTGCGTGCCCGAGACATCGTGCACGAAGGTCCACACCTTGAAGTCGCCGTTCGACTGGTACTGCTGGTAGCCGTATTGCGGACCGAAGTTGGTCGAGCCCGGATTCCACGGGAAGCGCTGGGGAATCCACACGGTCGGGCCCGTCGCGTCGGCGGTGCCCGCGCCGATCACGGTGTTCGCCTCGGCGATCGCCTCGTTGCACGCGATCGTCGGCTTGACCTCCATGTCGACGGCGGTGCCGTAGTACATGTAGCCCGAGTTCAGGCTGCCGAGGAAGAAGTGCCACGCGCGCTCGCTCGCGCGGCTCTGCGCGTTCGGCGCGAGGATCTGCGCGGTGCGCGTCGGGAGGCCCTGGCCCGCGTGGATCTGCTCGGCGGTCGACACATGGTTCTGCGCGGCGGTGATGACGGCCCAGTTGCGGATGTCCTCGGCCCAGCCGTTCGCGATGTCGATGGTGCCGTTCGCGAGCACGGGCGGCCAGTTCCAGTTCAGGAACTGCGGCGCGCCGAAGTCGCCGTCGGCGTTCACCCACGCGCCGTCCTCGACATGCACGACATCGGCGCCGGGGACGGGATGGTCGTTCAGGTACTTCTGCACGACGGTCGACTTGTATCCCTGGCTTTCTGCGGTCGAGACGAAGTTCGGCACCGCCTCCATGTAGTACGAGTAGCCGCCGCCCCACGCGTTGTCGCCGTCGTGCGCGAACACGACGAGCATCGGGCGGTTCGGATCGTTGTAGGTCTCGAGCGCGCCGAGCTCGCCGGTCGAGATCGGGTTGTAGCCGTCCATCCAGCCGAGGTGCTGCGAGCAGGGGACGACGGTGACGAAGCTCTCCGCACCTGTCTCGGGATTCACGTACTTCGCGCGATGCGGCGTGAACGCGAACGGCACCGCCTCTGCAGGCCCGCATCCGCGCGAGATCGAGATGCGGCGGTAGTTCGCCTGCGCGGGATTGAGCTGGTCGGCCTTGTTCGGCGGATCGCAGTTGATGCCGCCCGAGCCGTAGACCACGGGAAACTGCGCGCACGCGCGCGAGAGCTTCTCGCCCGACACGAAGCTCCAGTCGATGCCGGCCTCGGCGAGGTACGGGATGAGCCGCGTCGAGAACGCCATCTCGCTCGGGAAGAAGCCCTTCGACGCCGCGGGCGCAGCGCCCCACGCCTGCGGGTAGATCTCCTTGTAGAGCGCGAGTTCCTTGCGGATCGCGTCGCCGTCGATCAGGGGCAGCAGCGCGTGGTGGAAGGAGAACATCACCACGTCCATGCGCGGGAAATCGGCGCCCGGCGTGTTCGTCTGCCAGCCGCGCGACTCGCGCCACGGGCCGTGCCAGTTGGTGCCGTAGCCGAGCTGTCCGCCGGCCTCGGCGAAGCTCTGGATGTTCGCGATCAGTCCGCCGGAGAACGAGACCTGCGCGCCTGCCTCGGTCGCCCACGAGATCGCGCTCACCGTGTCGCGCGGCCGGTATTGGTACGCGGCGACGCGGTCGGCGAGGCCGAAGATCGCGCGCAGGTCGTTCTCGGGATTCGCCGCGCCCGCGTCACGCCGCAGGATCGACGGCCACGCGCGCTCGTAGCGCTGCGTGCCCGCTTGGCGATCGGGCCAGTAGATCGGCTGCTCGAGGTGCCAGAGGTAGGTGAAGTGCGTCTTCTCGGCGAGCGCCGGCGCGGCGAGGCACGCGGCGAGCGCGACGGGAACGAGCGTGGATTCGCGGGGCATCGTGGGCGAGTCTGACGGATGCGGACGGCGAATGCAAGCAATACGAGCGGGAAACGCGCTACGCTTCACGCATGCTCCACGCCGTCCTCTCCGCCGGTCTCATCGCCTCGCTGATGCAGTCGCAGTCCGCGCCTTCGTTTCCGCCAGCGGGAGACGCGACGGCGCAGAAGCCCGAGTTCGCGCAGAAGTCCTACGACGCCAAGTTCACGAGCACGGCGCCGAAGCTCGACGGAAAGCTCGATGACGCCGCATGGGCCGCCGCGCCGTGGACGGACGACTTCATGGACATCCAGGGGCCGAAGCTGCCGACGCCGCGCTACCGCACGCGCGCGAAGATGCTGTGGGACGATCAGTACTTCTACATCGCGGCCGAGATGCAGGAGCCGCACGTGCGGGGCTCGCTCACCAAGCACGACGAGATCGTGTTCCAGGACAACGACTTCGAGGTGTTCATCGATCCCGATGGCGATGCGCGCGAGTACTACGAGCTCGAGGTCAACGCGCTCGGCACGATCTTCGACCTGTTCCTGCACCGCCGCTACAAGGACGGCGGTCCCGCCGAGCACGGCTGGAACGCGGAGGGGCTGAAGACCGCGATCCACGTGAACGGAACGCTCAACGATCCGACCGACACCGACAAGGGCTGGACGCTCGAGTGGGCGATTCCGTGGAGCGCGTTCAAGCCGCCCGCGTGGGACAAGCCGGGATTCGGCGAGAAGGAGCGCGCGGCCCTCGCGCCGAGGCCGGGCGAGTCGTGGCGCGTGAACTTCTCGCGCGTGCAGTGGCTCCACAACTTCGAGGGCAAGACCGCGCCCAAGCCCCCGCAGAAGCCGATCAACGACAGCTTCAAGCAGACGCCGGAGCAGGCGGCGCAGCCCGAGCTGCCGAAGTACGAGAAGACGAAGGGGAAGCCCGAGGACAACTGGGTGTGGACGCCGCAGTGGCAGATCGACATGCACGATCCGCGCTGGTGGGGGCGCGTGAAGTTCGTGAAGGCAGGCGCGGCGGGGTAGGGACGCGATGGTGTCGGGTCGGCGGGTGGATCGCCTGCAGCGCGCACCGCAGCGCGTCGCGCCTCGCCGAGACGCGAACGCGTGATTCCGAAGCCGGCGCACCGAGGGCAGCCGATAAGGAAACCGCGGTGTCGCAGTTCGCCGCGGTTTTTCGCTTCTGGTTCGAACTTGTCCGTTTCCGCAGCCGTGTCCGCGGGAACGCGTATCTTCGAACTGCCGCGCGGTCCGAGTAGGTGTCGCCGCTGCGGTTCGTCGTTCGTCCACCGCCGCCGCCGTTCGAGTCGCCCCGAGAGCCCGTCCACACTCATCGAACCGCCGCGCACGTCCGAAACGCCCCGAGAATCGACGCACGCCATGGAACGCACCACCGTCACCCGCACTTCCCGCCCGGTCGCCTCGCGCATCTTCGAGGAGATCGGCGTCACGCCGCAGCCGGGAAACCTGTTCCACGAGACGGCGGAGAAGCTGCTGATCGCGTCGGAGATGGTCGGGCTGCGGCACCACCAGCAGATCATCCTCGCGCAGCCGAAGAGCGAGGTGATGGTGCAGTTCCCGGTGGAGATGGACGACGGGCGCCACCGCCTGTTCAAGGGCTACCGCGTGCAGCATTCGAACGCGCTCGGCCCGTATCTCGGCGGCGTGCGCATCGCGCCGCGGCTCTCGCTCGACACGGTCAAGGGGCACGCGGTGCTCGCGACGCTGCGCGCGTCGCTCGCGAGGGTGCCGTTCGGCGGCGCGTTCGGCGGCGTGAAGGCGAATCCGCGCGAGCTCTCGCGCAACGAGCTCATGCGCCTCACGCGGCGCTACTGCAGCGCGATCAGCCACCAGATCGGACCGGCGTACGACATCGTCGCGCCAGAGCAGGGCGCGGACGGACAGGTCATGGCGTGGTTCTTCGACACGCTCGCGCAGACGACGCCCGAGCCGACGCGGCAGGACCAGTCGCGCGCGGTGATGGGAAAGCCCGCGGAACTCGGCGGATTCGGCGCGCGCGGCAGGCTCGTTGCGTCGGGCGTGTCGGCGGTGCTCGAGGAGCTGCTCGGCGATTCGCTGATGGAGCTGTCGACCGCGCGGGTGTCGGTCGTGGGCTTCGGCCACGTCGGCGCCGCGGTCGCGAAGGCGCTCGCGATGCGCGGCGCGCGGGTGACCGCGGTGCTCACCAGCGGCGCGGCGATCTACGAGCCGGGCGGCATCGACGTCATCGCCCTCGCGCAGCATCGCGCGCGCACCGGCGACATCGACGGGTTCGAGTCGGCGACGTCGATCCTCGAGCGCGACTTCTGGAACGCGCCGTCCGAACTCTGCGTGCTGTGCGCCGAGGACGGCTGCCTCGACATCGCGCGCGCGGAGCAGTGCCGCGCGCGCGTGGTGGTGGAGGCCGGCGGCGCGAGCATCCGCGCCGATGCGGAGGAGGTGCTCGTGCGGCAGGGCATCGAGATCGTGCCCGACATCCTCGCGGGCGCCGCGGGCGACATCGCGAGCGGCCTCGAGTGGCGCGAGGCGCGACTCGAGCCGAGCTTCCGCAAGGAGGATCTCGACGCCCACGTGCGGCGCCAGATGACGCTCGCGGCACGCCGCGTGCGCGTGGCGCGCGCGCGGTACGAGTGCGATCTGCGCACGGCCGCGATCTGCGCGGCGCTGGAGCGGATCGGCAAGATCTATGACATTCGCGGGGTGTTTCCGTGATGGTGGGCTCGTCCGCGCTGCGGCGCGGACTCGGCCGCCGGTGCCGCGCGAGTGAATCGCGCGGCGCCGAGATGGCGTGTGGTGGTGGGCTCGTCCGCGCTGCGGCGTCGTGCGCAGCCGCCGGTGCCGCGCGGGTGAACCGCGCCGTTACACTCCGTGCATGACGATTTTCGCGAAGATCATCGGCGGCGAGATTCCCTGTCACCGCGTGTACGAGGACTCGCATGTGCTCGCGTTCCTCGACATCGGGCCGGTGTCGGACGGGCATCTCCTCGTGATCCCGAAGGAGGCGAAGGCGCAGCTCGACGAGCTGAGCGACGAGAGCGCCGCGGCGATCGGCCGCGTGCTGCCGCGGCTCGCGCGCGCGGTGATGAAGGCGACCGGCGCGACCTCGTACAACGTGCTGCAGAACAACGGCGCGGCCGCGCACCAGGCGGTCATGCACGTGCACTTCCACATCATTCCGCGGATCGGCTCCGCCGGGCTCGGCGTCGGCTGGAACGCGGGCAGGCTCGACGCGGATCACGCGAAGGCGCTGGTCGCGAAGATGCAGGCGGCGCTCTGACATGGGCCGTCCGCATCCCACCGACTGGAACGCGCTCGCGCTGCCCGCGCTCTTCGACGCGCTCGCGCGTGCGGACGCCGAGGACGCGGTGACGCGCGCGCTCGCCGAGGATCTCGGCGCCACCGGCGACGTGACGAGCGCCGCGTCGATCCCGCCGTCGCTGCGCGGCGGGGCGACCATCGTGAGCCGCGCCGACGGCGTGATCGCGGGACTTCCCGTGGCTGAGATCGTCGCGCGCCGCGCGGGTCTTGTGCTTGCGCCGTTGGTCGCCGACGGCGCGCGCATCGCGCCGGGCACGCGGATCGCGACGATCGAAGGGACCTTCGCGACGCTGCTCGCGCACGAGCGGACGATCCTCAATTTCCTCACGCTGCTCTCGGGGAACGCGACCGCCGCGTCGCGGTTCGTCGAGGCGGTGCGCGGCACGCGCGCGCAGGTCTGCGACACGCGCAAGACGCTGCCCGGACTGCGGACGCTGCAGAAGTACGCGACCCGCTGCGGCGGCGCGTCGCTGCACCGGATCGGTCTGTTCGACGCGGTGCTGCTGAAGGACAACCATCTCGGTGCGTTTCCCGAGGGGACGCTCGCCGAGCGCGTTCGCGCGGCTGCGGCGCACGCGCGCGCCCATGCATCGGTGGCGTTCGTCGAGTGCGAGGTCGATTCGCTCGGCCAGCTCGACGAGCTGCTCTCGCTCGCGCCGGATGCGGCGGGGGGGCGCGTGCTCGACATGATCCTGCTCGACAACATGCCGCCCGCGATGCTCGCCGAGGCGGTGCGCCGCCGCGACGCGCGCGCGCCCGGCGTGCTGCTCGAGGCGTCGGGCGGCGTGCGGCTCGATACGGTGCGCGCGATCGCGGAGAGCGGCGTCGACCGGATCTCCGTCGGCGCGATCACGCACTCGGCGCCGGCGCTTGATCTCGGGCTGGATCTCGAGATGGGACCGGGGCGTTGGCCGGTGGCCGCAACGTCGGTGTCCACGGAGCGCGGCCCGTGAGCGGGGTGCCGCTCGCGGACTGGCCCGCGCGGCTCGCCGCAGTCTGCGCGGAGACCGCGCTCTTCCACCGCGGCATCGCCCTCGAGGAGACCGCGTCGACGCAGGATGCGCCCGAGACGCGCGGCGCGCGCGCAGGCACGTTCGTCACCGCGTGGCGTCAGACGGCGGGCCGCGGACGATTCGGCCGCCACTGGAGCGACACGGCGGAGGCGGGGATCGCCACGACCTTCGTCGTCGACCAGCAGCCCGCGGAACGCCTCGCGCTCGCGGCGGCGGTCGCGGCGGCGGAGGCTGCGGAGTTCGCGCTGCGTGCGGGCGCGGTGCGTGGTGCTGGCGCGGCGCGTGGGGCAGGCGCGGCGGGTGCTGTGCCGCCGAGCGACGTGGTTCCCCCGCGAAGCGTCGGCATCAAGTGGCCGAATGACGTCGTCGTCGGCGGACGCAAGCTCGCGGGCGCGCTCATCGAGACCTCGGGTGGGCGGGCGCTGATCGGGATCGGCATGAACATCGCGCAGCAGCGCTTCGAGGGCGAGCTCGAGGCGCGGGCGACGAGCCTCGCGATGCTCGGGGTGCGCGTCGATCGCGTGGATGTCCTGTGCGAGCTCGTGCGCGCGCTCGACCGCGCGCTCGCGGCGACCGACGCCGGCCTGGCGGAGCAGTTCGCGGCGCGGGACGCGTTGCGGGGCACGCGGGCGCTGTTCGCGACGCCTTCCGGACCGGTCGAGGGCGAGGTGGTGTCCGTCGATCCGATGCGGGGCCTCGTGGTCCGCACCGATTCGGGCGAGCACTTTCTGCCTGCGAACTCGACGAGCGTCGCGGAGTGGGCCGGGCGTGCGCCGTCGCGTCCCGCACAGCCGGACGGCCTCAAGCAGCGCTGATCCGAAGACCGATATCGGCTGCGATGCCGAACTCGAGCCTGGTTGGACCTCTCCTGCATCGTCGCGCGCTTCCGACGGCGCTGTCGCTCGGCATGTCCGCGGCGGCGCTGGCGGGGATGGGACAGGCAAGCACGGCGCAGAGTCCGTCGGGCCAGTCGGAGACGGGACAGGCAAGCACGGGACAGGCGCGAACGGGACAGGCACGATCGGGATCAGCCGATCCCGGGCGCGATGTCCGGACGCCCGGCGCGGCGTCGGTCGGGGCGGCCGCGCAGGGGGCCGGGAGAACGAACACGAAGACGGGTCCGTTGCGGCCCGAGCTGCGGTCGCTGGAGCAGGGCACCGAGGATCGGGGTGGTTTCAACGCGAGCTTCCGCATACTGCCGCTCGACCTTCGGGTGCCGACGGGTTTCGACGCGGTCTACCTCGTGCCAGGCGACGAGGATGGGCGCATGATGCGCGGCAGCGGAGCGCTCTTTGCGGTCTTCCCGCAGAGCGCGTACCGGCGCACGGTGTTCGGCACGGTCCCGATTGCGCCGGCCGACACGGTGTTTCACATCGGAATGCCGGGCGGATACACCTTCCCGGGTGGTTCGCTGCACCACCGTGCGTCCACGATCGACCCGCGCATCGCGCGGCGGATCGACGGACGCGCGCCTGCGGGCGGCGAGCCGGGACTCCTGCGAGCGATCGAAGGCGGAGTGCTGGCGGGGCCGTCTGTACCCGCGGACAACGACGTCCGCGCGATGGTTCCGGCCAACCCGATGCCCGCGATCGCGGAGGCGCCGCGCGCCTGGCGTTCGGACGGCCGCGTGAAGGGACAGGCAAGCATTCCGGCAAGCAGCCCGCCCGCGACGTCCGTGCGGACGCCCGTTCGGGGACAGGCAAGTCCGTCGTCCAGGTTGGCGTCGGGTGCGTCCGCGGCATCCGAGGCGGCGGCGCGGTCGGGTGAGGTTGGTGACGGGTCGTATGCAGACCTCGAGCTTGGCCCGCCGGTACTGCATCGGGATTGACGACCGCGTGACGGTCGAGGCCACACACCCAACGAGGGGGCGCCAGCGGCTGGACGATCAGGTTCAGCGCTTCGTGGCGTGACTCAACCGGCTTCGGGCTGACCGGCACCACGATCCTCTGTCCGCAGGAGCTTGCCGTCCTGGTCGTAGTACTTCCACTCGCCCACGCGGACGTTGTTCTTGTATGTCCCTTCGCGCTCGAGCACGCCGTGGTCGTAGTAGGCGCGACCCACGCCGTTCCGCGCCCACTTGCCGTCCGGGCTGCGGCGCAGCTCGTAGAAGTACTTGAGCTTGCCGTTGGGCCAGTTCTCCTTGGAGATCTTGACCTCGTCCTTCACCTCATTCTTGGGCGCGGCGGGCGATGCCGCTCCCGCATCGGGCGAGGGGGCAGGAGCAGGTGCAGGTGCCGGCGCGGGAGCAGGGGACGCCGACGGCTTGTCGCAGGCGCCGAGGGCCAGGCACAGCGCGACCGAGGCGGCGATGGCCGCGGGGGCGAAGGTACGGAGGCCGAGCGCGGTCGGACGCGGCGCTTCCGGTCGGCGGGCATGGGACTTGGTCGTCGGCGTTGCGTGCATGCCTGTCCATTCAACCGTCTTGGGGCGCGGCTGTCCAACGGAGGGTGCCGTGCATGCCTGTCCCATACATCCGGCGATGCGGGCGTCTGAGCTGGGCGCCGTGCATGCCTGTCCCATCCGTGAGGCGAAGGGGACAGGCATGACTTCGCGCCGCGCGGGCGAACCCGTACGATCCGCGCCATGTCGTCGCGCGGCGCACATTCGGTTCGGCGGTCGGCGGTCTTGCGGGGGCTGCGTCGGGCTGTCGCCGCGGCCGTGGCCGCCGTCGCGCTCGTCGCCGTCGTCGCGCCGGGCCAGGCGCAGGTTGAACCCGCCGTCAGCGAGGCGGTCGCGATCCGGGGCGAGACCGCCGTCTTCGAGATCCGCGCCCGCGGCGAGCAACTTCCCGTCACGGTGGAGCTGGATCCGGTCGGGTCCGCCGACAACGCCGCGCGCCTCGTGGTCCCCGCGCGCATCGTCTGGCAATACATGCCTGTCCCTTCCGAGGGGTCGCTGCTGCGGTGGGCGGCCGCCGCGAACCCGCTGCGGGTCGCCGATGCGCGGCCGCCGAATGCGGTGGCGGCGTTCCTGCTGGTCGAGATTCCCGAGTCCGCGCCCGATCGGCTGGCGCTGCGGCTCGGCGCGCGCGCCGTTGCGCTCAGCGTGTTCGACCGCGGCGACGACGCGATCTTCCGCCGGCTCGCGGCGCGCGCGAGCATGATCACGCCGCAGGGCGCGCGCAGCGCGAGCCTGTCCCTTCCCGATCCCGACGCGCCGTTCGAGCGCTTCCGCCATGCGATCGGCTCGCCGATGCGCGGGTGGGACGCGCCCGCCGACTTCGCGCCGGGAAGCGCCGACGAGGCGATCGCGCGCGCGAACACGGCCCTCTGGCGCGCGGCGCTCACCCGCATCGCCGACAGCGCGGCGGGGCCCGCGGTCGAGCTCGCCGAACTCCTGGTCGCGACCTGCGCGGACGACACCGCCCCCGCGCCGATCGCCGCGTGGATCGCGAATCCCGACGAACTGCGGAGCATCCTGCGCATCGCGTTCGAGCGCGACATCTCGCCGGCGCGGCTCGCGGCGGGCATCAACGAGTTCCTCCGCGTGCGGTCGCCGATCCTGTGGTGGATCGAGGACTCCGACCGCACGAGCGTCACCCTCGCGTGCGCGAATCCGACCACGCGGTCGCAGGTCGTCAAGTACCAGTGGCTCTCGGGCAGCGACGACGACCTGGTCCCGCTCGGGCTCGCGGTGCCGCCGGCCGAGGTGCGGCGCGCGCGCGTGACGCGTCCGACGCTCGCGCGCAATCCGCTGGCGGCCTCGGAGCCGGGGGCGCTCGAGCGCCTGCGCATCACCTGCGGCGGGACCGAGGAGAACGCATTCGCTCCGCCGGCGGTGATCCCGGTCGCGGCGGGCGGGCTCGATGTGCGCGAGCTGGTCGCGCCGCTCAACCTCGCGGCGATCGCGGCGGGGCGGCGGGGCGCTCCGGCGGTCGCGGGCGGTTCGCGGATCTCCGTGCGGGAGCGGCTCGCGGGATGGGAGGTCTTCGTCGAGGCGGCGAACCCCGCGCCCGGCGACGCGATCGTCGCGGCGGGCTCGGGCATGAGCTCGGTGCGGATCGGCGACGATGGTGCCGCCACGGTCGACGCCTGCGAGGTCGCGGCCGATGCGGTCGAGTTCGCGGCGTACCCCGACCGCATCCGCGCGAGCTTCTTCGTGCCGCCCGAGTGGATCAGCCGCGAAGACGACGCGACGATCGTCGAGGTCGGCTTCCGGCGCGAGATCGCCGCCGGGTTCGTCGACGCGCTGCTGCCGACGGTTCCGTGGCGGACGCGACCGCGGGCGATGGCGCTCGATCTCTCGCCTCGGCCGTAGCTTGCGCGCGCCCGCGGCACGGGCGGAATCGCGCGGGTTCTGCCCTATACTCGCGCCCCATGCCACAGGACGCCCCGAGCAGAGCAGTTCCGCCTCGCATCTCCGCCTTCCTCAACCAGAAGGGCGGCGTCGGGAAGACGACCTCGACCGTCAACATCGGCGCGGCGATCGCGTCGCTCGGTCGGCGCACGCTGCTCATCGACCTCGATCCGCAGTCGCACCTCTCGCTGCACCTCGGCGTCGACGGGTCGACCGTCGGCCGCACCGCCTACGAGGCGCTCGTCGAGGAGGACGCGCAGCTCCGCGACTCGATCGTGCAGGTGCGCGACAACCTCTGGCTGCTGCCGTCGACCACCGACCTCGCGGGCGCCGAGACGGAACTCGCGGCGCATCCCGACCGCAACCGCATCCTCCGCGAGCGATTCGGGCAGGTGAGCGACGAGTACGACTACGTGCTCATCGACTGCCCTCCGAGCCTCGGCGTCCTCACCCTGAACGGCCTGTGCGTCGCGCAGGAGGTCGTGGTGCCGATGCAGGCGCAGTTCCTCGCGATGCAGGGGCTCACCAAGCTGCTCGAGACGGTGCAGATCCTGTCGCAGGGGTTGAATCCCGAGCTCAAGGTCGGCGGCGTCGTGCTCTGCATGCACGAGACGCAGACCGCGCACAGCCGCGAGGTGGTGAACGAACTCGTCAACTTCTTCGCCGAGAACGAGGGCAGCGGGCTTCCGTGGGACGGGGCGAAGGTGTTCATGCCCGCGGTGCGCCGCAACATCAAGCTCGCCGAGGCGCCGAGCTTCGGGCAGACGATCTTCGACTACGCGCCGTGGTGCCCGGGCGCGATCGACTATCGCGCGCTCGCCGAGCGCTTCGTGCGCGAGTGGGAGCTGGCGCACGGCGTGCCGGATGCGCTCGCGGGCAAGCCGACTCAGGCCGCTGCCGCCGCTGCCGCCGCCGCCGCCGCCGCTGCGGCCGCTGCTGCTGCGGCGTCGCTCCAGTCGACGCGGTTCAATTCCGAGACCGCCGCCGCCGCCCGCGCGGCGAAGGCTGCGAAGGCAGCGGCGCGACCTGGCTCCGCGGCGGACGCGTCGATGCAGCGCGTGGTCGCGGCGAGGGTGACGGCGAAGCCGTTCGCCGATGCGTCGCCGTCGATGCCGTCGAAGGCGGGCGCGCCTGCGGCGAGTGCTTCGGTTGCGGCGAACGCGTCGGCGACGAGCGCGTCGGCGAAGACCGCGTCGACGCCGGCCACTTCCTCGGTCGCCGCGCCTTCGGCCGCGACGGCCGCATCCAAGTCCAAGCCCGCCGCCCCCGCGGCGAGCGCGCCAGTCGCGGCGACGGCGAAGCCCACGAAGACCGCAGAGGTCAAGCCGGTCGCGCCCGCGAAGGCGGCTGCGTCCTCGCCATCCGTCCCCGACGCGTCCGCGCGCGCCGCGGCGAAGCCGATCAAGACCGTGAGCGCCGCGACGCCCGCGCCCGCGGCGTCCGCTGCGGCCACGCCCGCTCCGGTGCCGGCACCCGCATCGTCCGCTTCGGCGGGCGAACCCGAGGCGGAGCCTGCGGACACCTTCCACCCGTTCCGCTCCGCGCCGCGCATCCGCGGCGTCTGACCGATGAACGCCCTGCTACCATGAGCGCCCCGTGACTCCGGAACCGCCCCGCGACTCCGATCCCGCCGCAGCGGAATGCGATCCCGCCGCCGCGGAACGCGATCCCGCCGCAGCGGCACGCGAGCTCCCGCGCGCGGCCGCCCTCCATGCGCGCGCGGTCCGCGCCTGGCGCATCGCGCTCATCGCCTACCTCGTCCCCGTCAGCGTGCTGACCCACTGGCCGCGGCTCGGGTTCGGCGGCGGCGGCGTCATCGACAAGTTCATCCACTTCGTCGGCTTCGGCGTGCTCGCGTGGCTGTGGATGCACGCGCGGCCGTGGGGGCGCGCGACGATCGGCTTCCTGTTCGCGTCGGCCTGGGTGTACGTCGACGAGCGCACGCAGGCGCTCGAGATCCTCGGGCGCACCTTCAGTCTCCACGACATGATCGCCGGCTGGATCGGCGTCGCGATGGCGGGCGCGATCTACGCGGCGGCGCGCTGCCGGACGCCCGCGGGCAGCGTGGCGCGCGCCGACGCACGGACGATGCTCGCGATCGCGTACGCGCATGGGGGGTACTGGGTCCTGGCCGCGGTGGTCACGCTGGTCGTGATGCTCGCGGTCGGCGCGTGCATGCTCGCGCGCGACTGGTGGCTGCAGGGGACCGTCTACTTCGGCAACGTGGTCTACGCGATCGGATTCGGCGGCTTCATCGGCGTCGTGATCGCGGCGCATGTCGTCGAGGGAATCGCGCGGTTCGGCTTCGAGGGCGAGCTCGGGCGCGCGCCGGTGATGCTCGACCGCCGCGCGACGCCGGGCTTCCCGCGGCTCGTGCTCGCCATGGCGATCGCCTTCCTGCTGCTGTTCGGGTACCAGGGCCTCGTGGAGGCGATGTTCGGGCCGACGCCGGCCGAGGAACTCGCGACCGACGCCGAGGGATTCCGCGTCCTCTCGAAGGGCTTCATGATCGCGGCGATCGTGCTCGCGATCGTCGGCGCCGAGGCGCTGCTCTCGCGAAGGGCGTACCGCGGCCAGCCGGCGCTGGCGAATGGGCCGAGCGGCGCTGCGGGGGGCGAAGGGCGCTCCGCCGGCAGTCCCGTCGCTGGCCCCTCCAGCGCTCCCGGCGCGAATCCGACGGATCGCGCGCCGCGATAAGGTCGCCGTCCGCATCTGCGTCCCAGCCCCGCGCGCACCCCGAATACGATCCCGCCCCATGTCGAGCAGCAGCAGCAGCAGGCACATCATCATCGTCGGCGCCGGCATCGCCGGACTCTCCGCAGCGCGCGTGCTCGTCGAGCGCGGCGCGAGCGTCGAGATCCTCGAGGCGACCGACCGCGTCGGCGGCCGGGTGGCGAGCGATGTCGTCCGCGGCCCGGGCGGCGACTACATCGTCGACCGCGGATTCCAGGTCTATCTCTCGGCGTATCCCGAGGCCGCGCGGTTCCTCGACCTCCGCGCGCTCGACCTGAAGGCGTTCATGCCGGGCGCGATGGTCTGGAACGGCCACCGCACCGCGGCGATCGCGCATCCGCTGCGCGAGCCGCTCGCGGCGATCGCGGGCGTGCTGCAGGGCGCGGTGCCGCCCGCGGACGCGCTGCGGATGATCCCGTTCGCGCGCGCCGCGCTGCGCGGACCCGCGGATTCGCCCGGCCCCGCGAGCGGGCGCACCGCGCTCGAGCGGCTCACCGCGGCGGGCATCTCGCGGGGCACGATCGACCGCTTCTTCCGCAGCTTCTTCGGGGGCGTCTTCTTCGACCGCTCGCTCGGCACCGACGCGTCGCGCCTCGACTTCCTGCTGCGGATGTTCGCCGAAGGCTTCGCGTGCGTGCCCGCGAGGGGCATGGGCGAGGTCGCCGCGCAGGTGGCCGCGCCGCTCGGCGAGCGCGTGCGGCTGCGGTCGCGCGTCGAGCGCATCGCGGGCACCCGCGTCACCCTCGAGGGAGGCGAGACGCGCGACGCCGACGCGGTCCTGGTCGCGACCGGGGCGCACGACCTGCGGCGCTTCGTCCCCACGCTGCCCGGGATCGCGTGGCAGGGCACGCTGTCGGCGTGGTTCGCGACGCCCGATCCCTCGGTGCTTCCCGCCTGGCTGCTGCTGAACGGCGCGGGCCGCGCTGGCTACGGACAGGGCTCCTTCAACCACGGTGCGGCGATGAGCGCGATCGCGCCCGGCTACGCGCCGGCGGGGCGGGGGCTCTTCGTCGCCAACACCGCGGCGCTGCCGAGCGATGCCGAGGGCTCCGCCGAGGTCGCCGAGGACATGCGGCGCACCGTCGACCAGATCCTCGCGCCGCGCTTCGGCGGGGGCCGTCGACGCGTGACCGACGGATGGGAGCTCGTCGCGGTCCAGCGCATCCGCCACGCGATTCCGCGGCAGTGGCCGCAGGACCTCGCGGCGCGCCTGCCGGAGGTGCTCGGCGACACCCTCGGCCCGCGCGTGTTCGTCGCGGGCGACCACCTCGAGGACGCGTCGATCAACGGCGCGATGCGCTCCGGCCGACTCGCCGCCGAGCGCATCCTCGCCGCGGTGTGACGCGACCGAGGTGGGTCACGGCCGCGCGCAGGCAGCGTCACGCCCGCGCGCAGGCAAGCCACGGCAGCCCCGCGACCGCGCGGTATCCTCCGCCCATGCTCCGTCCGCGCCTCGCCGCCACCGCCACCATCGCCGCAGCCGGCCTCACACTCACGCTCGCCCTCGCGGGCTGCAACAGCGACACGATGCTGCTCGAGAGCGATGTGCCGCTGCCCGAGGGGATGGCGACCATCCGCAGCGCCGACATCCGGCGCGCGCAGGGCACCGTGAGCGGAGGCACCTTCGTGCTCGCCGGCGAGGTCGCCGACGCGCGCGCCGCCGTCGACCGCGCGGCGCGCCGCTTCGACGCGCACGGTTGGACGACCGCGTCCGCCGAGGGCAACGCCGACGCCGCGACCGCGCGCTTCACCAAGGACGGCCGCACCGCCGCGCTCACGCTGCACCGCCGCGGCCTCGACCCGGCGATGTCGTCGGGCGCGCTCGCGATCGAGTCGGCGCCGAGGTAGCGCGTACGCCGGGCCGCGTGCGCCGCGCGTGCCTCACCCGAACCTGCGCCGCACTCACCCGCAGACCCGTCCGCCGCCGCCGTTTGGAACGGATTCCGATGGCCGAGAAATTCGAGAAACACGCCCGCACCTTCAGCGCCCTGACGTTCGTCAGCAGGATCACCGGCCTGGTGCGCGATGCCGCGCTCGCGAGCGTGTTCGGCATCAGTCCGTACACCGACGCGTTCAACTTCGCGTTCCAGCTGCCCAACCTGTTCCGCCGGCTGTTCGGCGAGGGCGCGATCTCGGCGGCCTTCGTGCCGCGCTACACCGAGCTCGACCGCGACGATCCCGAGCGCGCGCGGCGCTACGCGGGACTGCTCATCGGACTGCTCGCGATCTTCCTGTGGGCGGTCGTGCTGGTCGGCGAGGTGGTGATCCTCGCGCTGTGGGCGAACGCGCCGGAGGTGCAGTACACGCTCGGCCCCGCGACCACCGTCGGTGGCGTCGCGATCCCCACGCTCAGCGTGCGCTACACGCGGCTGGCCTACGAACTGGCGGCGATCATGCTGCCGTACATGCCGCTCGTCTGCCTGGTCGCCGTCGGCGGCTCGGCGCTGCAGACGCACGGGCGCTTCGGTCCCACGGCGGGCAGCCCGATCCTGCTCAACCTGCTCATGATCGGCGCGATGCTCGGGCTCTACCCGCTCGTGGTGGCGGGGTCGCTCGATCCGGCCGCGCACCTGCGTGTCCTCGCGTTCGCGGTGCTGCTGGCGGGCGTGCTGCAGGTGCTGTGGACGCTCGCGGTCCTGCGCCGCCACCGCCCGGTGTTCGCGTTCCGCGACGCGGCGGCGCGGGCGTCGGTGCGCGCGACGCTGCTCGGGCTCGGGCCGATGATGCTCGGCCTCGGCGTGCTGCAGATCAACATCGTGGTCGACGGCCTGATCGCGAGCTGGCCGAGCATCTTCGGCCCCACGATCCTCGGACTCGACTATCCCCTCGAGGAGGGCGCGCTCACCGCGCTCACCAACGCGGCGCGGCTCTACGAGTTCCCGCTCGGCGTCTTCGGCATCTCGATCGCGACGGCGATCTTCCCGCAGCTCTCGCGGCAGAACAACGAGCCCGACGCCTTCTTCGCGACCGTGCGCCGCGGGCTCCGGCTGACGATGTTCATCGGCCTGCCCGCGAGCCTCGGGCTGATGCTCGTCGGACGCGAGGCGGTGGGCGTGCTCTTCCAGCGCGGCGCGTTCGACGCCAACGACACCGCGCGCGTCGCCTTCGTGCTGCTCGGCTTCGCGCCGGCCATCTGGGCGTACCAGTCGATCCACATCCTCA
>JBMOGJ010000014.1:0-44564 GCA_049318425.1 Phycisphaerales bacterium
CCATCTTGATGCCGTTGACCATGCTGGTGGTCTGGGCGTTGGCGCTGCCGGTGCGCGGCAGGCTGGAGACGATCTTCAGCGGGCCGGCCGTCTTTCGCAGGGCGCCCTCGGAGGCGTCGGCGCCGAACACGGGCGCCGAGAAGATCGGCAGGACGGTGGCGGCGAGGACGAGCGCGGAGCGCAGCAGCAGAGTCTTCATGGTGGGGAACCCCTCGTTGGAATGGGTGGCGAAGTCTACAGGAAACCTGCCGGGACGGCGCCCGAGCCGGGGTGGGACGCCGGCAGAATCGACCTATTCCCGAGCGGGGTGATCAAGCCCGTCGTCGGCGGCGCCCCGACCTCACGCGGGGTTCGCGGCGATGGCGTCGAGGACGGCGTTGTCGATCGCCTCGCCGCGCGCGGCGCGGGCGACCACCTCGGCCGGGATGCGGGCGGGATCGGGGCCGAGGAACGCGCGCGCGACCTGGCGGAGGTCGTCGCGGGTCCGCTGCATCCGCACGCCGTTGGAGAGGAGCTCGAGCGCCGCCGCGGCGATCGGCTCGGCGTTGCCCGCGTAGGGCACGAACTCGGGCACGATGCGGCGTCCGGCGATGATGTTGGGGAGCAGCCGATGCGGCGCACGCAGCACGAGCTTGGCGGCGGCGACCTCGGCCGCGCTGATCCGGTAGACGCCGATGACCGGCTTCGCCTGCCGCGCGCAGTCGAGGCTGACGGTGCCGGACACCGCGATCGCGAGGTCGCACCAGGCGACGCCGACATCGATGTTCCCGGTGATCATGTGGACGCCGAAGGGCAGCGACCCGCCGAGCGCCTCGAGGATCCGCGCGGCGTTCGCCTCGCTCGAGGCGACGATGAGGCCGCTGCTGCTCGGGATCGTGCCGCGCACGAGGGTGAACGCGTCGGCGATGAGGCGGGCGTTCTTGCGGACCTCGCTCGACCGCGAGCCTGGGAGGAGCAGCACCCGCGGTGCGCCGCCGGGAAGGTGCGAGGCCTCCTCGGTCACGCGCGCGACGTCGAGCGGCGCCGACAGCACCGGGTGCCCGACGAACTTCGCGGTGACGCCGCGGCTGCGGAACCACTCCTCCTCGAAGGGCAGCAGGCAGAGCAGCGCGTCGCTGATCCGGCGCACCTTCTTGATGCGCCAGGGCGCCCACGCCCACAGCTGCGGGGCGACCAGGTTCACGATCCTGGTGCCCATCGGCTTGAGCCGCGCCGAGAGCGGGAAGTTCGCGCTCGGGCTGTCGACCGGCATGTGCACGGCGACCGGGTTCGCGCGCGCCCACGCCACGATGCGGTTGTGGAGCCGGCGGACCTCGAGGATCTTGGTCGCCCCCGCGAGTCCCATGACCCCGTCGTCCGCCGTCCGGCCGAGCATGGTGGCCCCCGCCGCCTCCATCCGCGGACCGCCGAACGCGACCGGCTCGATGTCGGGGTAGGCCTCCCGCAGACGGGCGATCACCGGGGCCGCGTGCGCGTCGCCGGACGGCTCCTGGGCGGTGAACAGGACCACCTTGCGGGGATTTTCCCGAGCGGGACTTTCCATGGGGGAAGCCTACCGAATTCGGTCGATACTCGGGGCTCGCGCGGGGATTCCGCGCGGTCCAAAATCAGTACCATCACCCCCCTCTCATGCTCAAGCGCTCTCACATGTGCGGTTCGCTGCGCGCGAACCACGTCGGGCAGACCGTCACCGTCTGCGGCTGGGTCAACACGTACCGCGACCAGGGGCGAGGTCTCATCTTCGCCGATGTCCGCGACCGCGAGGGTCTCTGCCAGGTCGTGTTCGACCTCGAGCAGTCCCCCGCCGACCTCGTCGCGCTGTCCCGCACGCTGCGCCGCGAGTTCGTCATCGGCGTGACCGGCAAGGTCCGCATCCGCGCGGGCGGCGCCAACCCGAACCTCGAGTCCGGCGAGATCGAGATCGTGGCCGACAAGCTCGAGCTCCTCAACGCCGCCGAGCCGCCGCCGATCCTGCCCGACGACCGCGACGCCGACAAGATCGGCGAGGAGACGCGCCTCAAGTACCGCTACATCGACCTGCGCCGTCCACGCATGCAGCACATCCTGCGGACGCGTTCGCGCATCACCAAGTTCGCCCGCGACTACTTCAGCCAGAACGGCTTCCTCGAGATCGAGACGCCGCTGCTCATCAAGACCACGCCCGAGGGCGCGCGCGACTTCATCGTGCCGGCCCGCCTGCATCCGGGCAAGTGGTACGCGCTGCCGCAGAGCCCCCAGCTCTTCAAGCAGATCCTCATGGTCGCGGGCTGCGACCGCTACCTGCAGATCTGCAAGTGCATGCGCGACGAGGATCCGCGCGCCGACCGCCAGGCCGAGTTCACCCAGATCGACCTCGAGATGAGCTTCGTCGAGCGCGAGGACGTCATGAACATGATGACGGGCTTCGCGCGCGGCCTCTGGGCCGAGCTCTTCAACTACGACATCGGCGAAGTGCCGCGCATGACCTACTGGGATGCGATGGAGCGCTTCGGCATCGACCGCCCCGACACCCGCTACGGGCTCGAGATCGCGGATGTCTCGGACATCGCCGCGAAGACCGAGTTCGGCGTGTTCAAGGAGGCGCTCGAGAAGTCGAAGAACGGCCGCAAGGGCGTGGTCAAGGCGATCCGTGTGCCGACGCCGAACGAGAAGCTCACCCGCAAGGTGCTCGACGGCTACAGCGAGTTCGCGAAGACCTTCCGCGCGGGCGGCATCCCCTACACCAAGCTCGGCGCCAACGGCTTCGAGACGGGCGTCGCGAAGTTCTGCGAGCCGGTGCGCGCGGAACTCGTCGCGAAGCTCGGCCTCCAGCAGGGCGACATCGTGATCTTCGCGGCCGACCACTACGACATCGCGACCAAGACCCTCGGCGAGCTCCGCCAGAAGATGGCCCGCGACCTCGGCATCGTGCCCGAGGGCAAGTGGAACTTCCTCTGGGTCGTCGACTTCCCCATGTTCGAGTGGGACGACGACGGCAAGCGCTGGGTTGCGCTGCACCATCCGTTCACGAGCCCGAATCCCGACCAGTTCGGGATCCTCGGCACCGATCCGGGGGGGTGTCTGTCGGCCGGCTACGACCTCGTGCTCAACGGCAGCGAGATCGCGGGCGGCTCGATCCGCATCCACGACCAGAAGGTGCAGGCGAAGGTGTTCGAGCTCATCGGACTCACCGAGGCCGACGCCAAGGTGAAGTTCGGCTTCCTGCTCGATGCGCTCAAGCACGGCGCCCCGCCGCACGGCGGCATCGCCTTCGGCCTCGACCGCCTGGTGATGCACATCGTGGGCACCGACAACATCCGCGATGTCATCGCGTTCCCGAAGACCCAGTCGGGCGCGGACCTCATGACCGACGCTCCCGGCCCGGTCGATCCCGCGCAGCTCGTCGAGACGCACGTGCGCTCGACGGCGCCCGAGCAGCCCGCGAGGGCGTGAGCGGCGGCTGGTCGGATCACCGACCTCCAACCCAACATGCACGCATGCCCCGGTCGATTACGATCGGGGCATGTCGCTTTCCGAAGCCCCCTCGGGACATGGACGCATCCAGACCATCGCGATCTTCGCGGCGCTCGTCGCGGGCATCGCGGTCGGGCAGTGGTTCCACGACCCGGCGGCGGGCGCGGCGTCGGTCGGCGGCGGATGGCTGCTGGCCGGCGAGCTGCTGCTCCTCCGCCCGCTGCAGATGATCGTGATCCCGCTGGTGATGGTCGCGGTGATCCACGGCATCTCGTCGATCGGCGATCCCAAGCGGCTCGGCATGCTGGGCCTGCTGGTCGCGGCGTTCTACCTCGGCTGCATGCTGTGTGCGGCGACGCTCGGCACGGTGCTCGTCGAGACGATCCGCCCCGGCGCCGGACTGCCGCCCGAGGAGAGCGCGCGCATCCTCGAGATGGGGCAGACCGCGTTCCAGAGCGACGGCGCGCGCATGGAGCGGCTGAACCAGGGACAGTCGCTCGGCATCGGCGGCGCGTGGCAGCAGATCGTGCAGCAGCTGCTGCCCAAGTCGCCGCTCGGCGAGGCGGCCGCCGGCAACACGGTCGGCGTGATCGTCTTCTCGATCGTGCTCGGGCTGGGACTCGCGGCCGGCGGCGAGCGCACCGCGCGCGCGCGCGAGGTCGTGAGCGGACTCTTCCACGCGATGCTCGCGGTGATCCAGTGGATCCTCTGGCTGATGCCGGTGGGGCTCTTCTGCTTCCTCGTCGCGATCGTCGGCCGCATCGGGCTCGGCTCGGTGGCGGGGCCGGTCGGCGGGTACATGCTGACCGTGCTGCTCGGCCTGTTCATCCACGGGTTCATCGTGCTGCCGCTCTTGTGTACGGTGTTCGCCCGCACCAACGGCTGGGCGTTCATGTGGAGCGTGCGGCGCGCGCTGCTCACCGGATTCGCGACCAGTTCGTCGAATGCGACGCTGCCGGTGACCGTGCGCGAGTGCACCGGGCCGGGCGGCTGCTCGGCGCGCGCGACCAACTTCGTCATCCCGCTCGGCGCCACGCTGAACCTCGACGGCACCGCGCTCTACGAGGCGGTGGCCGCGCTCTTCCTGTTCCAGCTGTGCGGCGTCGACCTCACCACGAGCGACCTCGTGATCGGCGTGCTCACCGCCACGCTCGCGGCGATCGGTGCCGCCGGCATCCCGTCGGCGGGACTGGTCACGCTCGTGATCGTGATCGCGGCCGTCAACACCAGCCTCGCGGGCCGCGGCGTGGGTCAGATCCCGGTCTCGGCGATCGGCGTCATCATCGGCGTCGACCGCCTGCTCGACATGGCGCGCACCATGATCAACGTCTGGGGCGACTGCGTGGGCGCGAAGATCATCACCCCGATGGCCCCCGACGAGGCCTCGGCGTAGCGGTCGACAACCGCGCCCGCCCCGCGAAAGGTCGCGAAGATGCTGTCGCCCCGTTCAGGGGCGACGGCGACAGTCGCGACCGCTCAGATCAAGGTCGCGAAGATGCCAGCGCCCCGTTCAGGGGCGATGGCGACAGTCGCGACCGCTCAACCAAGGGCGCGACCGCTCAGATCAATGCACGCCGTGCTCGGCCAGCCAACGCTCCGCGTCGATCGCGGCCTGGCAGCCCATGCCGCTCGCGGTGATCGCCTGGCGGTAGTTCGCGTCGGCGACATCGCCCGCGGCGAACACGCCGTCGATGTTGGTGCGGCTCGTGCGGGTCCGGAGCAGGATGTAGCCCTTCTCGTCGAACTCGATGCCCGTGCCCTGGAGGAACTTGGTGGCGGGCGAGTGGCCGATCGCGATGAAGAGGCCCTTCACCGGAAGATTGCGGCGCTGCTTGGTCACCACGTCCTCGAGCACGACCGCCTCGATGAACTGGTCGCCGAGCACGTCGACGACGACCGAGTTCCACACCGGCTCGGCCTTCGGGTTGTCGAGGATGCGCGCCTGCATCGCCTTCGACGCGCGGAAGCTGTCGCGGCGGTGGATCACGTACACCTTCGACGCGAACTTGGTGAGGTAGCTCGCCTCCTCCATCGCGGTGTCGCCGCCGCCGACGACGGCGAGGGGCTGGTCGCGGTAGACGGGCAGCGCGCCGTCGCACACGGCGCAGGCGCTCACGCCGCCGCCGTTCATGGCGAGGCGGAGCTCGTTCGGAAGGCCGACCCAGTTCGCGGTCGCGCCGGTCGCGATGATGACGGCGTGCGCGCGCACGGTCTCGCCCTCGCTGGTCTCGAGCACGAACGGCCGCTGCGTGAAGTCGCACTTGACGACATCCGCGTTGGTGATGCGGGTGCCGAAGCGCTCGGCCTGCTGCTGGAAGAGCGACATCATCTCGGGGCCGGAGACGCCGTGCGGGAAGCCCGGGTAGTTCTCCACCTCGGTGGTGAGCATGAGCTGGCCACCCGGAAGCACCGGCGCGGGATTGGCCGCGGGCACGCCGATGATGGCGCGCGGCGAGAGGTTCGCGCGCGCGCCGTAGATGCATGCGGTCCAGCCAGCGGGACCCGACCCGATGACCACGAGCTTCTCGATGTTCGACGGTGCACTCATGCCTGCTCCGATGCTGCAATCGCGTGCCGGCGGTGCCCGGATCCGCGGAGGGTGTGCGACGCGTCCGCGGTGCGGGCGTCGGTTGTCTGGTGGTCGGTTGCCCGAACTCGTTCCATGCGCGGCGCCGGGGCCGCGCCCGTCAACGCGCGGCGATCACTTGGCCTGACCGCGCGAGATCGCGCGGAGCGACGGCCAGAGCACGAAGTCGTCGGCCTTGCCGCCCTCCGCGTGGCGCGCGGCGCCGTTGCCCTGGTGGTCGTCGTTGCGCGCGTAGAGCACGCAGCCGGTGATCGCGACGCGACCGAACTCGCTGTCGACGCCGCGGTCGCGGTTCACGGTCTCGAAGAAGAACTGCCCGCCCTCGATGTCATACGGATCGAAGTTGAAGCGCTTCGGGAAGTACTGGGTGTAGGCCTTCTTGATGTCGTCGGGCCAGCGGCCGAGCTCGCGGCGGTAGGCGGCGAGGCCGGCGCTCGCGACGGTGCCGTCGAACTCCGCGACCAGGCGGCGGCGCATGCCGAAGAGCTGGTCGATGTCGCGGACCGCGAGGACCACGGCCGCGTACTTCACGGGATTGGTCTTCGAGTAGACGGTCGGCAGCGCGATCATCGGACCGTACTGCGGGAGACGCCAGCGGCGCCACCAGTCGTCGTAGATCGCGTTGAGCTTCTTGGTGCTGGCGTCGAGGCTGCCGTGGACGCCGGCGATCTTGGCCCAGCGCTTGTTGGCGCCGAAGGTGGTGAGCGGCGCGTCGGCCGACTGCAGGCCGGAGAAGGTCTTCGCGAACTTCTCGTCGCTGACGACGCCGTCCGACGAGAACACCGAGCGCATGAGCTCCTCGGCCACCAGCAGGTCGCCCTCGGGCATCTCGATGCGCTTGAGGCGCTCGTTGTCGGACGCCTTGAGGAACGGATACTCCTTGGTGGCGAGGGTGCGGAGGTACTCCGCGGTCATCTTGTCGCCGTACACGTAGAGCAGGTCGCGGTGCACCGAGAAGGCGTTCGCGAGCATGCCCATCGCGGAGAGCTTCTCCTCGAACATCTGCGCGTCGCAGGCCTGGCGCAGCACGCGCAGGTGCGCGATGCCGAGCTTGAACGCCTGGTCGAACGAACCGGCCTCGCAGAGGCGGTACATGTCGGCGGCGACGTACGCGCTGATCGTCTCGAGCGCATTGAGGTACGGGAAGCGGACCTTGCTCAGGTCGCCGCCGACGCCGATCTCGGCCACCAGGCCGCGCTCGACAAACTTCGGATCGACGCCCGTGGTGCCGTACGGCACGCCGAGGATCTGGCAGCCCTCGCTCTCGATCAGGGCCTTGCCCATGTTCGAGTTGGCCTCGGCCCACTTGGCGACGTCGGCCCAGCCGTCCATGCCCGGCCAGATGGTGGTCTGGTTGAAGTCCTCGCCGACCTCCTCCGGCGGCTTGGTCAGGTCGAGATAGGCGGTGAAGAGCTTGGTGGCGCTCTTCGACTTCTCGGCGACGCGTCCCGCGGGAGCGTTGAGCTTCTTGAGGAGCTCGGGGCTCTGCGCCTGGGCGGCGCCCGTCGCCAGCACCATCGAGGCGGCGAGGAGCGGGAGCGAACGGAGGACGAGGGTGCGAATCGATTGCATGGGATCGTTCCTGATGCCGCCCGCAGCGCTCGGCCGCGGGAGGGGCCACGCAATCTAGCACGACTCCCCGCTACAGTGTCCCCCCTCCATGGCCAAACTTCGCTGCCCCGACACCGTCAACGTCCTCCTCCTCGGTACCGGAGGTCGCGAACACGCCCTTGCGTGGAAGCTCAAGAAGAGCCGCCGCATCGGCACGCTGTGGGTCGAGCCGACCGCGAACGCGGGGCTCCTCGAACTCGGCCAGGTCTGCCCCGAGCCCATGAACGACATCTTCCGCATCTGCCGCTGGTGCGAGCGGGAGAACATCTCGCTGGTCGTGATCGGCCCCGAAGGCCCCCTGGCCGCGGACTACGCCACCAAGCTCGCCGACCCGCCGCGGCGCGTGGTGTTCGGCCCGACCCGCGCCGGCGCGCAGCTCGAGTGGGACAAGGCGTTCGCGAAGCAGGTCATGCGCGCCGCCAGCGTGCCGACCGGCGAGTCGCGCACCTTCAACGATGCAGAGCAGGCGCTCGCCTACGTGGACACCCGCGTCGATGGATGCGTGGTCAAGGCCACCGGTCTCTGCGCGGGCAAGGGCGTGATGGTGTGCAAGACCATCCCCGAGGCGCGGCGCGCGGTCGAGGACTGCCTGGTTCGCAAGGTGTTCGGCGACGAGGGCCGCACCATCGTCGTGGAGGAGCTGCTCGATGGACCCGAGGTCAGCGTGCTCGCCCTGTGCGACGGGCAGACCTTCTGGATCCTCGACCCCGCGCAGGACCACAAGCGGGTCGGCGAGGGCGACACGGGCCCGAACACGGGCGGCATGGGCGCCTTCAGCCCGACCCCGAAGGCCACGCCCGAGCTCATCCGGGTGGTGCAGCGGGATGTGCTCGTCCCCACCATCGACGCGCTGAAGCGGATGGACCTCCCCTTCCGCGGCGTGCTGTACGCGGGCATGATGATCACCCCGGCGGGCCCCAAGGTCCTCGAGTTCAACACCCGCTTCGGCGACCCCGAGACGCAGCCGATCATGGCGCGGCTCAAGGGCGACCTCGTCGAGCTCTGCTGGGCGACCGCGACCGGGCAACTGTCCGAGGTCGACCTGACCTTCGACTCCCGCGCCGCGTGCTGCGTGGTGGTGTGCGCCAAGGGCTACCCGGGCTCCTACGCCAAAGGCCTTGAGATCACGGGTCTTGAGGACGCGCGCGCCGTCCAACGGGCGCCGGGCGAGGACGTGGTCATCTTCCACGCCGGCACCGCGCGCAAGGACGGCAAGGTCGTGACCAACGGGGGACGCGTCCTTGGAGTCACGGCGCTCGCGGAAACCAGCGCCCGGGCTGCCGAGCTGGCGCGCGCCGCCGCCGCCTGCATCCGGTTCGACGGGGCCTTCTATCGCCGCGACATCGGGGCGTCGCTCGGGTGAGCGACGGGTCGGTCCGCGGGCCGGTCGGTCGGTCGTCGGTCGGAGATCGGGTACGTCCGAGTTTTTCTTCGAACCCGAATGGCAGCGCGCATCTTCTTTCCAAGTTCGCGTATATTCCACGGGATCCACCCGTGGCGCGGTCGCGCGGTGGTGTCCGTGTGTGATCACGCCGCGATCCAAGCGCAAGCCTCGGCCTACGCCAGAGCGTGCGCGCGGATGAAGTTCCAACCGTCCGAAATCGCGAGGGTCGTCCGACCTTCGCGCGCAGCAACTGAGCAAGTACTGGAGTCCTGACACATGAAGTCGCGAGCCCTCCTCGCAGCAGCCCTCAGCACGGTCGCCTTCACGGGTTTCGTCCTCGAGTCCTTCGAGTCGAACCGTGCGACCGCCGCTCTCGCCACTGGTCCCGTCAACGGCGGACCGGTGATCAGCCAGCCCGAGGTCGGTGCGGCCATGCTGCCCCGCCTGCGCGTGCGCAAGCCGGCCGCCGGCTCGTTCGTGCTGCCCTACGACCCGGTGACCGGCGAGGCCTGGTACACCGGCAACATCGTGCTGAAGTTCGAGGACAGCGTCGGCGCGCGTGCATCGCGCATCAGCGCGCCCGCTCCGTACAGCATGACGGGCGCGAACATCGAGGCGTTCAACCAGATCCTCGCCGACAACAAGCTCACGCTGCGCCAGTGGATCAACCGCACGCCGGGTGAACTCGCGAGCCTCGAGGAGCGCGCGCGCCTCCACTCCGGTCGCGCGCAGCCCGATCTCGCGGGCATGTTCATCATCGAGAACGTCGATCCGACGAAGCTCGCGCAGATCGCCGCCACGATCAACGCGCTGCCCGAGATCGAGTTCGCCGACATCGAGCGCATCCCGGTCCTCCACCAGGGCTGCGGCCCCGATGCGCCCGGCCCGTGCAACGTGCCTTCGCCGAACTGCGGCGACCCGGCCGGCTTCGACTGCAACCCCGATCCGGGTGGCGACAACGCCGAGTTCGGCTGCCAGGACCAGACATGCTGCCAGCTCGTCGCGACCCGCATCCCCTACTGCAACAACGGTGACTTCCCGCAGGGCTGGGATCTGATCTGCGCGGCGTACGCCAACCTCCTCTGCACCGGCACGATCTACGACAACGAGAACCCGGCGCTGCAGGATCGCTACGACCCCTGCTTCACCGACCCCGCGGCTCCGCCGCTGGTGAACCCGGCGTTCGAGCCGTACATCCCCGGCCTGCAGTCGGGCTGCTTCGACGCGCACACCGGTCGTGGCTGCAACAAGCCTGAGTGCTGCTACGCGGTCTGCACCGTCGACCCCGCCTGCTGCAACACCGAGTGGGATCAGAACTGCGTGAACATCGCCCTCAGCCCGGCCCTCGAGGCGAGCTGCGCGGGTACGCCCGACGGCGGCGCGACTCCGGACTTCACCCCGACGAGCAATCCGTTCGCGGGCGACCCGGGCGCGGGTCTCGCACCGAACCCCACTGCGGTCTCCGGCTACCAGCTCTACCTCACGCGCAACCGCGTGAACCCCGTCGACACCGGCGGCTTCCCCGGCTTCCCGCAGTTCGGCGGCCAGGGTCTCGACCTCGCGGGCTTCGAGGCTCTCCAGCAGGAAGTCGCGACCGCCTACCAGGGTGGACTCGTCAACCCGCGTCTCCGCGGTGAGACCGTCCGCGTCGCGGTCATCGAGTTCTCCGCGTTCGTCAACCACGAGGAGTTCACCAAGGACGCGAACGGCGACCTGCTCGCGCAGCCGAAGGTCATCTCCGAGCCGGGCCAGACCATCCTCCTCATCGAGGGTGCGAACAACGCCCCGCAGCACGGCACCGCCTGCCTCGGCGAGATCGTCTCGGGCGACAACGGCTTCGGTGTGACCGGCATCGCGTACAACGCGCAGGGTTACTTCTTCCCGATCGTCTCGATCGAAGAGGGTGATCGCGCCCAGAACGCGATCACGAGCGCGCTCATCGAGTTCCGCTCGGGCGACGTCATCAACCACTCGTGGGGTTCGCCGCCGGACCGTCCGCTGCCCGCGATCGCTCAGTACTACGTGCTGATCGCCCTCGGCTCCGACCTCGGCATCACCACCTGCGTCTCGGCCGGCAACTCCGACTGCCCGATCCAGCCCCAGGCTGGCGAGGCGGACTCGGGTGTGATCATCGTCGGCGCCCAGCACTCGGGTCGTCGCCTGCTCGCCAATCAGGGCGGCGTCGGCGGCTGCCCCGGCTACAACGCCTGCGAGGGTCGTCGTCTCCGCGCGCCGTTCTCGAACTACAGCGGCGAGGACGAGCTTGCGGCGGTCCATGTGGCTGCGTGGGGCGAGAACGTCGCCACCACCGGCTACGGCGACCTCTTCCTGGGCGCGAACGGCATCCCGGACAACGACAGCGACCCCAACCAGCTCAACCAGCTCCGCACCTACAGCTCGAGCTTCAGCGGTACCAGCTCGGCCTCGCCGATCGTCGCGGGTGCCGTGGCCAACCTGCAGGGCTTCGCGAAGCAGATCTTCGGTCAGGGCTACCCGCCGGCGGGCGTCCGCGCGGCGCTCTCGGGCCAGGCCGAGGCGCAGTGCCCCGTCGCGGTGTCCCCTGAGGACTGCGGCAACACGATCGCCGACTGCTGCATCCTGGGCGACCCGGACTGCGATGGCGTGTTCAAGGACGCCGCCGGCTTCCCGATCATGCGCGACGCGGGCATCGCCCTCTTTACCGGCTCGGGCTGGGACGGCAACACCACCGACATCCAGGTCATCCGCGGCACCCAGCCGGCGGGCTACCCGTGGACGTCGTTCATGATCCGTGCGACCGACTTCCAGGCACTGCGCATCGCCACGGTGCGTGGTCGCGCCGGCCAGGTCGTCGAGGGTCTCTCGTACCTCGGAACGGGCGCGGTCACCGATGTCCTCGCCACCCTCGACCCGCCGATCCAGGATCCGGCCCTCGAGATCAACGACATCTCGCTCCGCTATGTTTCGCGCGCCAGCCGCAACTTCGTGATGTCGGTGGCCTTCGTGAAGAACTTCCAGACCAACCGCTGGGAGTACGTGTCGGCCGACCTGCTCACGCTCCAGTACCCCGACGCTCCGTACGGCGGCTCACTGCCGGCGACGGGCGGCTACGTTCCGTACATCAATCCGAGCACCGGCCGCATCGAGGCGCGCCTGTGGACCTGTGGTCTCAACGCCACCACCGCCCACATCGTCGAGCACGACCTGATCGACCTCGGCATCAACAATCCGTTCAACGATCTCTGATCGTCTCGGACGGATCGACCGACCCGATTCCCACGCGCCCCCGACCCTGTCGGGGGCGCGTGCTTTTTTGCGTCGCAGAACCTGCAGGAGCCCGCCACCCGCCGATGGAGCAGGCGCGGAAGTTTCAGCGGTTTCTGAAACTTCGGTTGCCACTGGGCGCAGTGCTCTGTAGTCTCCCGACATGGCTGCTCGTCCTGCCACCATCATCAAGCCCACCGCGCGCGCGACCGCGAGCGAGACGCCCGCCGCGGCGGCGCGCGACTCCGCGCGCCTGCCCGAGATCGATGAGATCCGCACCGCGCAGGACCGCTTCATCGAGTTCTGGGGCGAGATGGGCACGCGCTGGGGCGTCCAGCGGAGCGTCGCCGAAGTGCACGCGTTGCTGTTCATCGCCGGCGAGCCGCTCCCGGCCGAGGAGATCATGGAGCGCCTGCGGATCTCCCGCGGCAGCGTGTCGACGACGCTTCGGCAGCTCACCGAATGGGGGCTGGTGCAGCGCGTGCGGCCGAAGGACGCGAAGTCGCGCGACCGCGCGGATCGACGCGAGTTCCACCAGGCCGAGCAGGATGTCTGGAAGCTGTTCTACACCATCCTCCGCGCGCGCAAGCGCCGCGAGTTCGATCCGCTGATCGAGGAACTCGACGGCTGCCGCGTGGCGCAGAAGGGTGTCCGCAAGACCGATCGCCAGAAGCAGCACGATCAGAAGATCGAGGAGCTGCTCGAGCTCTGCCAGTTCTTCGACGGGCTCGCGAACACGATCTCGAAGTCCGGCAAGGGCATCGAGCGCGCGACCAAGATCCTCTCCCGCGTCCTGGGAGGCCCGCGATGACGCGCCTCGCACGCAATGCGCCCGCGGCGCGTCCCACGGAACACGGCTTCGCACTGCATGTCCGCTGGCGCGTCGGCGCGCGCGGTCTGCTCACGCTGGTCGTTCGCGACGCGGCGAGCACGTCGGCCGAGGTCACCCTCTCCGCCGATGCCGCGACGCCGTCGGTGCGGCGCTGGACGATGTCGTTGGTGCCGCCGGCCTCGCCGATCGCACCCGGGTCGCGCGCCAGCGCGCGCAGCGACGTTGGCCACGTCGCCGGGAACGGCCACGGCGGCAACGAGGATCGCCAGCGCGGCACCGATCGATCCCGCGGCGCGGGCGTCGAGCACGGCGAGCTCAACTACGCGCTCCGATCCAGCGACGGGTCCGTCTCCGCCCAGGTGACCATCGTGCACACCGCCGACGCGGGAGCCCTGCTGCTCACCGATCTCCCCGAGCGCCTCGGGCTGATGGGCGGCACCTACGTGGTCGAGTCGCTGCAGACCGCGTGAGGCCCACACAACGTGTGAGGCTGCCGCGCGTCCCGCGTCCTGCCACGCGCGCCTCGTCCACTCATTCACTCACGCACGGGAAGTTCGATCACGGGAACTTCGCCGGCGTCTTCCGCTGCTTCTCGATCGCGACCACGGTGTTGGTCTGACCGCGCATCTCGCCGGCGACCGCAGAGTGCAGCTCGTAGAGCGCCTGCTTGGCCGCGGCGATCTCCTCGCCGGCGCGCTCGCCCTTGATCGCGAGCATCACGCCGCCGATGCGGAGGAAGGGAATGCTCATCATCGCGAGGTCGCTCAGCGCACCCACGGCGCGCGAGGTCGCGACGTCGAACGACTCGCGCATCGCGGTGCGCGCGGCCTTCTCGGCGCGGTCGTTCACGACGGTGACGTTCGCGAGCCCGAGCTTCCGCGCGACCGCCTGGAGGAAGCGCGCCTTCTTCGCGGTCGCCTCGAGCAGCGTGAACGAGATGTCGGGACGCGTGATCGCAAGCGGAATCGCGGGGAGCCCGCCGCCCGAACCGATGTCGATGGCGCGCTGCGCGTTCTCGAGCGATGCGAGCGGGGCGAGCAGGGTCAGGCTGTCGACGACGTGCCGCGTCCACGCGCTCTCGCCGTCGATCCGGGTGAGGTTGAAGCGCTCGTTCGCGAAGAACAGCATGCCGAGGTAGCGGGCGAGCTGGTCCTCCTCGACCGAGTCGAGCTCGACGCCGATCGAGTCGAGCAGCGCGCGCGCCGCGTCGTCGCACGGGATCGGCTCCGGTTCCGGCTCGAACGCCAGCCACTGGGACAGCTCCGCCTCGCGCACGGCGGGGTCTGGGCGCTCGGATCGGGTCGGTCGTTCATCAGCCATCGAATGGATCCTTCTCGGCGCCGGAGGGCGGCCGGATGCCGATGCCCAGGAGTATGCCCGTCAGCACCCAGCAGGAGAGCAGCGAACTGCCTCCGTAGCTCGTGAAGGGTAGCGTCACGCCCGTGATCGGGAGGAGCCCGATCGTCATCCCGATGTTCACGGTCATCTGGGCGAAGAGCAGCGCGCCGATGCCGACGGCCACCAGCTTGGTGAAGCCGTCGCGCGCGAGCATCGCCATCGAGAACGCGCCGAACGCGAAGAGCCCGTACGCCACAAGCACCGTCGACGCGCCGAGCATCCCGAAGCGGCACGCGATCACGGCGAACACCATGTCGTTGTGCTCCTCGGGCAGCTTGTTGAACTCGATCAGGGCGCGGGCGCGCTCGCGGTCGTTGCCGAGCACGCCGCCCGCGCCGACGAGGCGCATCGCCCTCCAGCCCTGGAAGCCGATCGTGGTCTCGTAGCGGTCGTCGCCCTTCACCTGCGCGACGATCGCGTCGATGCGCGCCCGCTGGTACGGCTTGAGCGCCACGAAGTAGCCGAGCGGCGCGATCACCGCCGCGGCAAGCAGCGTCAGCCAGACGAAGCGCAGCTTCACCCCCGCCACGATGGTGATCGCGAGGAAGGTCGGCGCGAAGAGCAGCGCGCTGCCGAGATCGGGCTCGAGGACGATGAGTCCCACCAGCCCCGCCGCGAGGCCTGCCGGCACGGCGAGCGACGACAGCGTGCGCGGGCTCCCCTGCAGCGCGTACCACTGCGAGAGGCAGAGGATGAACGCGATCTTCGCGAGCTCCGACGGCTGGAAGTCGGCCGCGCCCATGTTGATCCAGGCGCGCGCGCCGTTGCGCGGGGTGACCAGCGACCGCGGTACGAAGGGCAGCAGCACGAAGACGAGGAGCGCCACCGACACCGCGAGCACCGCCCAGCAGAGGACGCGCATCGAGCGCGGCGGGACCACCGTGACCAGCGCCGCCGCGGCGAGGCCGACCACGAGGAACACCGCCTGCCGCGTGGCGAGCTCGGGCCGCGTGGTGCCGATCGCGCTGATCCCGACCAGCGAGAGGAAGAGCGCCGCGCCCACGCAGAGCCACGCAGGCGTCCCGAGACGAAGCCCGAGCCGCGCGCCCGCATCGGTGCCGCTGTAGAGGCCGGAGGCCGTGTACCCGCCGCGTGCCATCAGCGCCCGCGCCCCCCGCGTCCGGCGGTGCCGTCGAAGTAGCCTTCGGCGGCGAGCGCGCGCATCGTCTCGGCGGCGATCGGACCGGCGACCTTGCCACCGGAGCCGCCGTGCTCCAGGAGCACGGCGAGCGCGTAGCGGGGCTTACCGCCCTCGCCGGCGACGAAGCCGCCGAACCACGCGTGGTCGGTCTGGACGCGCTCCTCGCGGCCGTCGCCGTCGAGGTCGACCTTGAGCGGCGGCGCCGTCGCGGTGCCCGTCTTGCCCCAGACCGTCACGCCCGGGATGTCGAATAGCGGCTCGCGGGTGCCGTCGCGGAGCGTCACGTGGTGACCGCTGCCGTAGCCGGCGTCGACCGCCGCGCGGAGCCCTTCGAAGCACTCGTCGATCGCCCACCGCGGGATGCCGAGGTCGACCGCGTCGCGCTGCCCGACCATCAACCGGAAGACCGTGGGCGGGATGACGACGCCCCGCCGCGCAATGACCGCGTAGACCTGCGCGGCGTGGAGGGGCGTCCAGGTGAGCGTGCCCTGCCCGATGCCGAGGAGCGCCTCCGAGACCCGATCGCGGCCGCCGCGCGCGCCAACGGGCGCAGCGGCGTTGCCCTGCGGGATCGAGCCCCCCGCCTCTCCGACAACGACGATGCGCTGCTCGGCGCGCGCAGACTCCGGCGTGCCATCGGCCGCCTGCCCAAGCTCCGGCGACGCGCCCGCGGCGGGCGTCACGCGCTCCTGCCGCTCGTAGGCGAGCCCGGCCTCGAGCCGTGCGCCCATGCCGAATCGGCCGAGCCAGCGCGCGAGCCGGTCGACGCCGAGCCGGTCGGCCAGCGTGTAGAAGAAGATGTTGCAGCTGCGCGCGATCGCGCCCGGTCCGCCCTGCGGTCCGTGCACGGTGCGCTTGCCCTCCGCGGGGCGGAAGCTGTGGCAGCGCAGCATGTCGTCGCGGTCGGGGAAGAAGTGCCCCTTGCACTCGATCTGCTCGCCGGGCTGCAGCTCGCCCTCGGCGGCGGCGGCGCACAACACGAGCGGCTTGAGCAGCGAGCCCGGCGGATACACGCCCTCGAACGGACGGAACATCGACGGCAGCTCGCGCGCGCGGTCATCGCGCGACATGGCGCGGCCATCGGCGAGGGTCGGCGAGCTCACGGCCGCGAGGATCTCGCCGGTCTCGACGTCGAGCACGACGATCGCGCCCTTGAGCTCGGTGCCGACAGGCAGCGGTCCGCGCTTCGGCGTGCCGTCGCTCTCCCAGCCGAGCTGGTACTGCTCGATGCGCGCGAGACCGACCTCGGGCATGAGCAGCCCGTGCAGCCGCGCCTGCAGCTCGATGTCGATGGTGAGCTCGATGTCGAGGCCGGGCTGGGCATCGACGCGCGCCTCGGTGCCGGCGCGCAGGTCGCTCGTGACCTTGCCGCGCGTGCCGCGCAGCACCGGTTCGGCGGTGCGCTCGACGCCGCGCGAGCCGATCATGTCGCGGCCTTCGCGGTAGCCCTTGAGGTCCTCGACGCCGTCGGCGCTGCGGAACGGCCGCGCCAGCACGTCCTCGGCGTACACGCCGCGCAGGTAGCCGACGATGTGGTCCGCCACGCCCTCGAGCGCGAGCGTCATCGCGCGCGACGATCGCACCGGCGTCGGGAAGTGCGAGCGGTCGATCACGACCTCGGTCTCGTCGTAGGGCCGGATGCGCTTCATCGACGGCTCGACCGCGACGGTGCCGGGCAGCTCGACCTCGAGCTGCTGGAACGCGAACGCGGTCTCGGGCGCGACGTTCGCGAGCACGATGTGGGCGTCGAGCTGCGACGGCGCGCGCTCCTTCTCGATCACGGCGATCGGCGCATCGCCGCCGTACTTGCGGCGCAGCGCCTCCTTGCGGTTCTCGCGGTACGAGGTCGCCTGCCGCTCGACGCGCGTCATGATGGCGCTGAGCCGCGCCTCGAGCTCGTCGCGGCTGAGTCCGCCGGCCGCGATCAGCGGCCGCAGCACGCGCTCGTCGAGGATGGCGGAGTACGCCTCCTCGTGGCGGTCGATCTCGGCGTCGCGCGCGTCGGGCGAGAGCTCGCGCCAGGCCTCGCGCCCCACCGCCTCCAGCGCCGCGCGCCGCGCCCGCGCGCGCGCCCAGCCGCCGTCGATCGCGTCGTAGTGGAGCAGCACGTCCCACGAGGTGCGGTCGGTCGCGAGCACCGCGCCGTGGCGGTCGCGGATCGATCCGCGCGCCGCAGGCAGCCACGTCGTCTCGGCGAGGAACCGCTCCACGTTCTTGAGGTGCTCGGCATGCTCGGCGACCGACAGGCGCACCACCTGGACGAACAGCACCGCCAGCGCGACCGCCGCGACGAGGCCGATCCACGCCGTGCGTTGGCTCGACCGTCCCAGCGCGCGCCCGCGCGATCCTCCAGTGTGTCCGTGTCCGCTCGACGGCATGGCATGCAGCGTATGCGAGCCGACGCGTCGGCGCAGCCGCTTCCCGATGGGCCGCGTTGGGTTGAGGCGAGGCGAGGCGAGGCGAGCCGCGCTGAGTCGCGCCGAGCCGAGCGGCCCGCCGCGCCGTCACCGAACCTTGATGACCGCCAGCGCGATCGCGCCCAGCATCGCCGTGATCACCCAGAAGCGGACGACCACCTGGCTCTCGCTCCACCCTCCCAGGTGGAAGTGATGGTGGATCGGCGCGCAGCGGAAGATGCGCTTGCCGCCCGACCACTTGAAGTAGCCGACCTGCAGCATGGTGCTCGCGAGCTCGAGGTAGAAGATGCCGGCGATGAGGATCAGCAGCAGCTCCTGGCGGATGGCAAAGGCCACGAACGCCAGCAGCCCCCCGAGCGCCAGCGACCCGGTGTCGCCCATGAAGACGCGCGCCGGATTGCAGTTGAACCAGAGGAAGCCGAGGCACGCGCCCACCATGGCGCCGCTGATCACGATCAGCTCCCGCGCCCCCGGCACGTACGGCACCATGAGCAGCAGCGACCACTCCCGGTTGCTCGCCACGAAGCAGAGGACCATCACCACCACGCTCGCGATCGACATGGTCCCCGCGGCGAGGCCGTCCATGCCGTCGGCGATGTTGACCGCGTTCGAGGTTCCCGCGATGAAGAGCGTCCCGATGATCAGGAACGCCCACAGCGGCAGCAGGATCACGTTGGGGTTCAGCTCGGCGGTCGCCGAGGCGCGGATCTGGTCGAAGCTCTGGTTCTCGAAGGTCCGCTGGAACGGCAGGTTCAGGCTGATCGCCGAGGGATCGGTCTCGCTCGCCGACACGCTGAACAGGAAGAACGCGACCAGCAGCGCGCCGCCGAGCTGGAACAGCAGCTTCTCCCACGCGAAGAGTCCCTCGCGGGTGCCGGCCGCGCGCCGGGCCGCGGTGAGCTTCAGCCAGTCGTCGAACATCCCGACGCCGGCGAGCCACACCATGATCAGCATCGCCAGGTGCACGTAGCGCGACGACAGGTCGGTGAACAGGAACACCGACGACAGGATGGCGCCGCAGATCAGGATGCCGCCCATGGTCGGCGTGTCGCGCTTCCCCTGGTTGAGCGTGTTGAGATCCGCGTTGTAGAACTCGGGGTTGTCGCCGACCTTGAGCGCGCGCAGGCGCGCGATCGTCTTCGGACCGAACACGATCACGAAGAAGAACGAGAAGATGAGCGCGGCAAAGGCCCGAAAATGGAACTGGGTGAAGATCTGAATCACCCAATACACACTGTTGCCCAGCCAGCCTTCGAAGGCGTTCGTGAGGTAGTAGAACATTCGCGGTCGGCTTCTATCGGGAAAGCGCCGCACAACGCTGCAAACTCAGGGTGCCGCCGGCGACCCGACGACGGGCCCCGCGAAGGCCGTCCGGAGCGGCTCGACGAAGCGCTCCATGCGCGCGCCGCGGCTGCCCTTCAGGAGGACCGCCGCGCCCGGCGGGGCGAGCGCCGCGGCCTCGAGGGCGAAGGCGTCGCTGAAGGCGGGCGCGTGGACCGTGTCACCCGAGAAGCCGGCGCGCCGGGCCGCCGCCGCCAGCGCGTCGGCATGGGGTCCGACCGCGACCAGGGCGTCGTTCGGGCCGAGGCGGGAGGCGGCGTTGGCGCCGACCTCCTCGTGCAGGGCGCGGGCGTTCGGGCCGAGCTCGCGCATCTCGCCGAGGATCACCACCCGCCGGGAGACCCCCGCCGCCAGCTCCGCGAACGCGCCCAGCGAGGCGATCATGGCGTCGGGATTGGCGTTGTAGGCGTCGTTGTAGACCGCCCGGCCGGCGATCTCGATGCGCTCGAGGCGCATGTCGGCGGGCTCGACCTTGGCGAGGCCGCGGGCGATGACCTCGAGGTCCACCCCCATCTCGACGGCGGCGGCGATGGCCGCGACGGCGTTGCGGGCGTTGTGCTCGCCGGGCATGCGCAGCTCGAAGGTCGCACGACGGGGCGCGGGCGGGGCGCCCTCGCCGTCGACCGCCGCCGCCGCGCGGGGCCGCGGAAGCGCGACCTCGAGCGTCTGTCCCGCAGCGTGCGCCGTGCGCGCGGCGAGTCGGTAGTCACAGGACGCGCCCGTCCCGAAGGTCGCGATCCGGCGCGGCGCGCGGCCGGTCTGCACAAGCTGCTCGACCGCGTTGAGCAGCGGCGGGTTGTCGCCGTTCACGATGCCGAATCCGTGCTCGGGCACCCCCTCGAGGATCGACGCCTTCTCGGCGGCCACCGCCTCGATCGAGCCCATGCCCTCGAGGTGGGCGCGGCCGGCGAGCGTGATGATCGCCCCCTCGGGCTCGGCGATCTCGGTCAGGGGCAGGATCTCCCCGGGATGGTTCATGCCGATCTCGGCGACCAGGAAGCGCGCCTCATCGGGCGTCGAGAGCAGCGTGAGCGGGACGCCGATGTCGTTGTTGAAGCTCTTGGGGCTGGCGTGGGCGGGTCCAGCCTCGGAGAGGATCCCCTCGAGCAGGCGACGCGTGGTGGTCTTGCCCGCGCTGCCCGTGACCGCGACCACGCGCAGCTTGAGCAGGCTGCGGCGCCACGCGTGCGCGATCGCGCCCAGCGCCTTGCGCGTCGAGCGCACGCGGACGAGGCCGAACGACCCGGGCAGGCCCGCGCACTCCGCCTCGGTGAGCTCGCGCTCGACGATCGCCATCGCGGCGCCCGCGGCCGCGGCCTGTCCCACGAACGCGTGCCCGTCGAAGGTCTCGCCCTTGAGCGCGACGAAGCAGGCGCCGCGCAGCTCGTCGCGGGTGTCGGTGGTGAGCGAGGTCGGATCCTGCGCCGGCCGCGCGACCACCTCGCAGCGGGTGGCGAGAACGATCGACTGGAACGACGGCGAGTGGACGCGGTAGGCGCTGGCCATGGATTGCCTGGAGGTTTGCCTGAAGGTTTGCCTGGAGGTTTGCCCGGTGGGAACCGAAGGCTTGGGTGAAGCCGGAGGGACGGACCCGCCGCGACGCTACTTCGCGCCGCGCATGCGGAGCGCGGCCTCCGCCTCGCGGCGGTCGTCGAAGTTGCGCTTCTCGGTGCCGATGATCTGGTAGTCCTCGTGGCCCTTGCCGGCGATGAGGATGATGTCGCCCTCGCGCGCGCTCGTGACCGCGTAGGCGATCGCGCGGGACCGGTCGCTCTCGACCGCGACGCGGCCGCGCGACTCCGCGGGAACGCCGGTCATGATCTCGGTGATGATCGCGTCCGGATCCTCGGTGCGCGGATTGTCGCTGGTCACGATCACCTCGTCGGCGCCCTCGCAGGCGACCTTGGCCATGCGCGGACGCTTGGTCCGGTCGCGGTCGCCGCCGCAGCCGAACACGACGCGGAGCCGGCCGCCCGACGGCACCGTCGGCCGGAGCGCGCGCAGCACGTTCGCCAGCGCGTCGTCGGAATGCGCGTAGTCGACGAGCACGCTGAAGCCCGCGCCTCCGACCGCCACCGGCTGGAGGCGGCCCGGCGGGGCGTGGCAGGTCGACAGCGCCCGCGCAATCTGCTCGCCCGAGACGCCGCGCGACCAGGCCGCGGCCGCGGCCTGCAGCGCGTTCATCGCGTTGTGGCGGCCAACGAGCGGGAGCTTGATCTCCATCATGCCCCACGGTCCGCGGAAGGTGACATCCATCGCGTCGAGTCCCATGCGGTGCACGGTGGCGTGGCACTCCGCCGAGGAATCGAGGATGCTCGTCCGCAGCAGCGCGGCGCGCGAACCGACGGTCGCGGGCAGCATCGCGCGATGCCAGGGATCGTCGCAGTTGATGACCGCGGTCCCGTCCTCGTCGAGCATGCGGAAGAGCGTCGCCTTCGCGTCGGCGTACGCCTCCATCGTGCGGTGGTAGTCGAGGTGATCGCCGGTTAGGTTGGTGAAGATGCCGGTGCGGAAGCCGAGCGCCGCGACGCGCTTCTGGTCGAGCGAGTGGCTCGACACCTCCATCGCCGCGGCGCGGCAGCCGTTCTCCACCATGCGGGCGAAGAGCTCCGACAGTTCCAGCGCCGGCGGCGTGGTGAGCTGGCTCGGGACGCGCTCGCGCCCGTCGTCGATCTCGACGGTGCCGACGAGTCCGCAGCGCAGCCCGGCGAACGCCATGAGCTGCTGCACCAGGTAGGCGATGGTGGTCTTGCCGTTGGTGCCGGTGACGCCGATCAGGTCGATCCGCCGCGACGGGCCGCCGTGGAACCGCTCGGCCGCGAGCGCCGCGGCGAGCGCGGGGTCTGCGGTCTCGCACCACGCGACCGACGCGGGCACGCCCTCGGGGCGCGAGGTCCCGGCCGGGGCGAGCACCGCGGTCGCTCCGCGCGCCACGGCGTCGACGACGAACGCGCGTCCGTCGGTCTTGGTGCCGGCGCGTGCGAAGAACAGGGCGCCCTGCTTCACCCGCCGGGAGTCCTCGGAGAGGCTCCAGACATCGGGATCGTTGGCGTCGCAGCGCGTGACAGGCAGACCGGAGAGCAGGGTCGAGAGCTTCATGTTCGCATCCGTTCGAAACAGCGTTGTACTTGCACAGCGGTCGTGGCGGCCGCACCGCGGCGCCGGCGCTCAGTCCTTCCCGAGCGGCAGCGGATCGGGCGCGCGTCCCCGCGCCCATTCGGTGATCCTCGGCAGCAGCAGCCGCTTGGCGGCGATCTTGCCGCACGCGGCGAGCGGGATCGCGAGCAGCATGCCGTACACGCCCGCCACCGAACCGCCCGCGAGGATCGCGACCACGATGGTGACCGGGTCGAGATTCGTCGCCTTGCCCGCGATGATCGGGGTGAGCACGTAGCCCTCCACGGTCTGCACCACGACGAAGACCACCGTCGGCCAGAGCAGCATGCCCCACACCGCCATGCGCGCACCCTCGTCGAGTCCGAACTGGTCGACGACGAGCAGGCCGACCGCGAACGGAAGGCCGATGCCGCCGAGGTAGGGCACGATCGAGAACGCACCGGTCATCAGGCCGAGGGCGATGCCGTAGGGGACGCCGCAGATCTGCCAGCCGATGGCGAACATCACGCCCATGATGCTGCAGATCACGATGCGCCCGCGCACGAAGCCGGCCACCGCGCGGTCCATCTCGCGCGCGATCTCGAACACGCCCTCGCGCCGGTCGTCGGGCACGAACATCGCGAAGAAGCCCACGATCGCCGGCCAGTGCACGCTGAAGTAGTAGAAGTAGAACGGGATCAGGAACGCGACGAGGCCGAGCTGCAGCACGGCCAGCGCGAACGACCACACCTGCGCGGAGCCCGCGCCGAGGAGCGTGACGATGGAGTTGTCGATGCCGAAGCCGCCGAACATCGAGGGCGATTCAGCCTTGGCCGCGCGTTCCTGCGGGGGTTTGGCCGTGGAGGTCTCGCCCGGCGCCGCGAGCTCGGTGCCGGTCGCTCCACCCGATGCTCCACCCGATGCTCCACCAGACGCTCCACCAGACGCTCCACCCGTCGCTCCACCAGACGGCTGCTCCGCGCCCCGCTCCTGCGGCATCGGATGGATGACGCGATAGGTCCACTCGCGCACCGCGTCGCGGTACGCGTCGGGCACCACCTCGACGGCGCGGTCGATCGCGGTGTCGTAGCGGCCGCTGCGCAGGCTTTCGCCGAACGCGAGGGTTTGGCCGACCGCGAGCGGCACGATCACGGCGATCGCGCCACCGACGAAGACGATCAGCGCGCTGAGGATCATGCTGACCGCCAGCGGACGGTTCATGCGCCGCCACCGGGACATGCGCGAGACGATCGGCTCGAACAGGTAGGCCAGCGCGAGGGCCACGAGCAACGGGACCGTGACGGTGCGCATCGCGTAGCCGACGTAGACGGTTCCGGCCACCGCGGCGATCACGAGCAGGTCGCGCACCGGCTGCAGATGCCAGAGGTGCAGCGTGCGGAGATCCGCGCCTGCGCGCGCATCGGAATCGGGGGCGTCCTTGCTGCCGTCCGTTTGCATGCGCGGAAGGTAGCGCATCGGCTGCCCCGCGGGTTGCGCGGTGCGCCCGCGGCAACTGCCCGGAAGTTCGTGTTGCTTGAGGGAAATCGGGCTCCCTGCCGATACACTCGCATGGCCGTGACCGCCTCCCAGAGCAACACCGAACTGACGCACCCCGCGCTGCAGGTCACCTGCTACCCGCCGGCCGCGTTCCTGTTCGTGACCGAGGGGCTCCGCTACACCACCGAGCGCTCGGGCGCGCTCCGCCGCTCCGGCCCCATGGGTGAGATGGGGGGCGTGGGTGGAATGGGCGGCATGGGCGGAATGGGCGGCGCGGGCGACGGACTCCCCCTCCCCGACTCCGGCCACGTGAGCGGCCAGCAGCTCTGCATGGGCCTCCGCGAGTACGCGATCGACCGCTTCGGCGTCCTGGCCCCCTGCGTCCTCCGGCATTGGAACATCTCGCGGACCGAGGACTTCGGTCGCATCGTCTACGCCCTCATCGAGGCCGGCGAGCTCAGCAAGACCGCCGACGACTCGATCGAGGACTTCCATTCCGTGTTCGAGTTCGACGAGGCGTTCAGCCTGCCCGCGCTGAGCGCGCGGATCGTCCCCCGCGCGGCGGCGACGTGAAGCCCCGTGCCGAGGCAACGTGAAGCCCCGTGCCGTGGCAACGTGAAGCCCCGTGCCGTGGCGACGTGAATCCACGCGCCACGGCGTCGTGAACCCACCGCATCTCGGAGCCCCGGCGCCCGCGCCGGCGATCGCGCCGCACGCCCCACGCACCGCGTGGAAGTGACTACAATCGCGCCACGCAGGTCACCCTGCCCCTCAGGAAAGTCACGAGAAAGTTCGCCGCCGCATTGGACGCGCGCGGCGGTTTCCCGATGCTTCGGTTTCGTTTCACAGTAAGGAAAGCCATGCGCCTTGCATTCATCCCTGCCACTGGTGTCGCCCTCATCGCGCTCGCGGGCTGCGTTCCGCAGAGCCAGTACGACGATCTCATGAACGCCTACCGCGCGAAGGAGCAGCAGCTCCTCCAGATGCAGAACGAGTTCGACACCGCGCGTGCGAACGAGGATCTGCTCCGCAAGCAGCTCGGCGAGGCGATGGCCCGCCTCGAGGGGCTCAAGGGCAGCGGCAGCCAGGCCGAGATCGACGCGCTCAAGAAGCAGATCTCCGAGCTCATCGCGCAGATCGGCTCGACCCCGCTCCCGAGCGAGGTCAACCAGATGATCATCGACCTCGTGGCGATGTACCCCGACGTGCTCGAGTTCGACGAGAAGACCGGCATCGTCCGCTTCAAGAGCGACGTGACCTTCGAGTCGGGCAGCGCGAAGCTGAGCTCGAAGGCGAACGCCGTGCTCGTCAAGTTCGCCGACATCCTCAACACCGATGTCGCGACCAACCTCGAGGTCCGCGTCGTCGGCCACACCGACAACGTGCGCATCAGCAAGCCGGCGACGCTCAAGGAGCACCCGACCAACATCCACCTCTCGGCCCACCGCGCGATCTCGGTCCGCGAGGCGCTCGTGAAGGACGGCGTCGGCTCCAACCGCTTCATGGTCGGCGGCTACGGCGAGTACCGCCCGATCGCGGAGAACACCAAGAAGGGCAACGAGGCCAACCGCCGCGTCGAGCTGTACCTCGTGAACATGCCGGCGAACTCGCTGCGCGGCGCCTCCGAGGAGACCGCGCCCGCGGTCGCCAGCCCGGAGAAGGTCGTTCCGTCGAGCGCGACCAGCGAGTCGAACGAGAAGTGATCGGCCAACGCGTGTCGCGCGACGCGGCGTCCTGAACGACGCCGAGCGCGAAGACCCGCGTGCACCCACGAACCCATCGCAGCCGCGGAGTCCACGGACTCCGCGGCTGTGTTTTTCGAGACATTCGCCCCAACGGTTCTCGGACTGCGCTGTTCAGTAATCTCGCGCCGCGGGGTGAAGAGGCCGTGAATTCACCCCTGACGCGGCCCGACGGCTTTGGGCGGAAGTGCCCTCTCCGTACACTCGCGCCTTCCCCGAATCGGGGATGCGTGAGTCTGGCAGAAGTACCGACGATTCGAGCTCAGTCCGTGCGACGCGCGTCGCGCGGGAATCTGGTTGCACTCGGCGCCGGCGCCCAAGCCTCAACAACTCGAGAGCAGGAGCAAGTTCATGATGAGCCGACTGGCCCTCACCAGCGTTGTCTGCCTTCCGTCGCTTTGTGCAGCGATCGCGATGGCGGATGCCCCCCTTCGCCTCAATGAGATCCGCCTGGAGCAGCCCGGCGCCGACAACGACGAGTTCATCGAGATCGCCGGCGCACCCGGCGAGAGCCTCAACGGCGTCTCGATCATCGTGGTGGGCGACGACGACCTCGCGCTCCCCGGCCAGCAGAACGGTGTGATCGAGGAGGTCATCAGCCTCAACGGCCTCGTCGTCCCGGCGAGCGGCTTCTTCCTCGTGGGTGAGCCCACCATGTCGTTCGCGGTGCCGAACCTGGCCCGCAGCCTCAACCTCGAGGGCAACGACAACGTCACGATCTTCGTGGTCCGCGGCTTCACCGGCGCGATCACCCAGAAGCTCGACACGAACGACGACGGCACGCTCGACCTGACCCCGTGGACCTCGGTGGTCTCGAGCCTCGCGATCGTCGGCACGACGGCCGCCAACGGCTCCAAGAGCGACTTCTACTACTCGACCACGACGGTCGGCCCGGACGGCGGCCTCGCCCCCTCCGCGGCCTGGCTGTGCGCGAACCAGGCGCTCTGGATCGCGGGTTCGAGCGACCCCTTCCTCAGCGGTTCGACCGACACGCCGGGCGCTGCCAACGCGGCCTGCGCGCTCACCGGCACCCGCATCAGCGAGGTGCGCATCGATGAGACCGGCACCGACAACAGCGAGTACTTCGAGCTCGCCGGCGCCCCGGGCACCAACCTCGGCGACCTGACCTACATCGTCATCGGCGACGGCACGGCCCTCCAGCTGTCCGGCGTTCTCGAGGCGATCGTGCCGCTGACCGGCCGGACCATGCCGGGCGACGGCTACTTCGTCTGCGCGGAGCCGACGTTCGTCCTCGGAACCGCCGACTACGTCCCGACCGGTGCCAACGCGCTCAACTTCGAGAACAGCGACAACGTCACCCACATGCTCGTCCGTGGCTTCACGGGCACGCTCAACTCCGACCTCGACACCAACGACGACGGCGTCCTCGACGTCACGCCGTGGACCGAGGTCGTGGACTCGGTCTCGTTCGTGCTGACGCAGGCCGCGACCCCCGCTGCCGGCACCGAGTGGTGGTACTCGCCGAACCGCGTCGGTCCGGACGGCACCTTCATCCCGGGCCACATCTACCGCTGCGAGCCCGACCAGGATTGGCTGATCGGCCTCTTCAACCCGGTCGGCGGCCTCGACACCGCGGGCAACCCGAACCCGACCTGCACGACCTGCGGACCGGGCGCCGACAACTGCCACGCGGTCCACGCGACCCCGGGCTGCGTCGACATCACCTGCTGCACTTCGGTCTGCACGGTGGATCCCACCTGCTGCTCGACCGACTGGGACCAGGCCTGCGTCAACCAGGCGCGCGCCTCGTGCCTCTTCGCGGGTCCGGCGCCGACGGTGGCGTTCAATGAGATCCGCCTGAACGGCGCGGTCCTCTCCGGCAACTTCCTCAACGAGTACATCGAGCTCGTCGGAACCCCGGGCGCGAGCCTGAACGGCGTGTCGATCCTCGTGATCGGCGATGCCGCGAGCCCGAACGGCGTGATCGAGGCGGTGGTGAACCTGAACGGCGTCGTGATGCCGAAGGACGGCGTGCTGCTCATCGCCGAGTCGACCTTCTCGCTCGGCCTCGCCGATGCGACCCGCACCATGAACCTCGAGGAAGGCGACACCGTCACCTACATGCTGGTGTTCAACTTCACCGGCCTGCCGAACACCGACATCGACACCAACGACGACTGCACGCTCGACGCCACGCCGTGGGACTCGCTGATCGACAGCGTGGCCATCCTCGCGGGTGACAACCTCTGCGCGTACTCGGCCGCGACCGTCGGTCCCGACTACTTCGGCCAGCCCGGCCACGTCGTGAAGTGCGCGGACGGCTCGTGGCGCTTCGGTCGCTTCGATGCGGCCGCCGTCGACGGCTTCGGAACCCCGGGCACCGTCAACACGGTCTGCCCGCCGGCCTACGCCTGCGGCGACCCGAACGCCGGTGACTGCTACGTCGCGCACGCCAACCCCGGCTGCGGCGACAACGCGTGCTGCGATGCGGTCTGCCGCATCGACGTCACCTGCTGCGAACTCGCGTGGGATGCCGCCTGCACCGAGCAGGCCAACCTCCAGTGCTTCGTCCCGGGCGTCGCCCCGAACGTCGGACTGAGCGAGATCCGCATCGACGAGAACAGCCTGCTCCCCGATCCGAACGAGTACTTCGAGCTGCGCGGCGCGCCGGGCACGCTCCTGAACGGACTCACCTACGTCGTGATCGGCGACGGCAGCGCCGCGCTCGGCTCGGGCGTCGTCGAGTGCTACGTCAACCTCCAGGGCAACCGGATCCCCGCCGACGGCTTCTTCGTCTGCGCGAAGACCGGCTTCACGCTCAACGGCGGCCAGGCCGACCTCTTCTCGCCGTTCATCGTCTTCGAGAACTCCGACAACGTGACCCACATGCTCGTGTTCGGGTTCACGGGTGCGATCGGCGACGACCTCGACACCAACGACGACGGCGTGCTCGACGTCACCCCGTGGACGTCGGTGCTCCAGTCGGTCGCCTTCGTCGAGAGCGCGGTCATCCCGCCGGTCAACACCGAGTACGCCTACGGTGACACCCGCGTCGGTCCGGATCCGTCGGGCTTCGTGCCGAGCCAGCTCGCGTACTGCCCGTCGACCCAGGTCTGGACGATCGGACCGTTCGACCTCGCCAATGCTCCGGGCTTCGACAGCCCGGGCGCTGCCAACCAGGGCTGCGACTACACGAACCCCTGCCCCGCCGACTTCAACGGTGACGGCACGGTCGGTTCGGCGGACCTCGCGGCGCTCCTGAACGCGTGGGGTACCAATGACCCCGCGACCGACCTCGACGCGAGCGGCACCGTCGGATCCTCCGACCTCGCCGCCGTGCTGAACGCCTGGGGCGGCTGCCCGTAAGCGTTCGGTCGGGAACCTCCCCGCCGCGATCGACCTCCTCGGGAGGCGCGCGACCGGGAGACACTCACGCCATGCTCCGCCGGCGGGCCTCGTGCCCGCCGGCGGTGTTTTTGTCGACGCCTGCCGATCGCGCGCCTCAGCCCGCGTATAACACGTCGATGCAGCGCTCCTCGCAGGCACTCGCCCAGGTCGGGCTCTCGACGATGCTGACCCTCGACGGGCTCGGGCGCTTCTCGTCGTTCGCGCTCAACGCGCTGCGGATCGCGGTCGTCGACCCGGCGAGCTGGGTCCGCTGGCGGCAGCTCGGGCCGCAGCTCTACTCGGTGGGCGCGGCGAGCGTCCTGGTGGTCGCGATCACCGGCGCGTTCATCGGGATGATCCTCGCGCTCGAGGGGTACGACCAGTTCGCGGCGCTCGGGCAGGAGCAGCAGATGGGCGGCGTGATCAACTCCGCCGTGACCAAGCAGATCGGTCCGGTGCTCGCCGCGGTCATGCTCGCCGGGCGCGTGGGAGGGTCGCTCGCGGCCGAGCTCGGCTCGATGCGCGTGACCGAGCAGCTCGACGCGATGCGCGCGATGGCCGCCGACCCGGTGCGGACGCTCGTCGTCCCGCGCGTGGTCGCGTGCGTGCTGATGACGCCGCTCCTCACGATCTACTCCGACATCGTCGGCTCGCTCGGCGCTTGGCTCATCGTGACCGGCTACCACGGCGTGACCAACACCGACTACTGGCACTACACCGCGCAGTTCGTGTCGGCGTGGGATCCGGCGACCGGCGTCGCGAAGAGCGTCTTCTTCGGCCTCGCGATCGGACTGATCAGCTGCTACAAGGGCTTCCACTGCGCGGGTGGCGCGAGCGGCGTCGGCCGCGCGGCGACGGAGAGCTTCGTCGCGAGCTTCCTCACCATCATCATGATCAACCTGGTGCTCGCGCAGTTCATGGGGTCGCTCCAGTCGTGGCTCGACCCCGCGAGCATGAAGACACTCGTGTCCTGACGGTCGGCCACTTTCGGGGAGGATCTGCCATGAGCGCACGTACCCACGAGCACAGGATCACACGCACGGGGATCGCACGCGCGGGGATTGCACGGACGGGGATCGCCACGCGGCGCCTCGCGCGGCCGCTCGCGACGCTTGCGTCGGCGGTGACGGCGCTGCTGCTGGTCGCCGACGCGTTCCCGCAGGTCGCGGGCGCGCGCCCGGTGATGCTGCGCACCAATCCGCGCGTCGACGAGATCCGGCTCGAGGTGGAGCTGTTCCAGCAGGCGTCGGTCGATCCGCGCACCGGGCAGGTCACGGTGAACGGCCAGCAGGTCTCGAACCTGACCACGACCCCGACCTACAGCGCCTCGGGCGTGTCGATCGGCGTGCCCGTCCTCGTGCGGACGAGCTGGTGCGACACCGACTTCTCGAAGTACGGCGCGCGCGCGACCGTCGACGGACGGGACATCACGCTCGATCCCGCGAAGGTCTTCGCGCGCACCGCGGGCACCGCCGAGGCGATGCTGCGCTACGACCTGCCGTTCCAGCGCGGCGCCGCCGAGAATGTGTTCGTGCGCGGCGTCTACCAGGTGCAGCGCTGGAAGCTCAGCGTCGACGAGGCCGCCGCCGCTGGCGCCACCTGGCCGCGGGAGTGGCCGAAGGGCATGGACCGCTTCCTCAAGGCCGAGTCGGGCATCGATCCGGCGAACGCGCTGGTGAAGTCGGTCGCCGAGGGCGCGACCAAGGGCGGACCGCGCTCGGTGACGCCGTTCGTGGCGGCGCGCAACGCCGTGCTCTCGATCGCGTCGCGCTGGCGCGTCACCAACTCGGCGACCAGCGTCTACGGCCAGAAGGGCGCGCTGCGCGGGATCGCGTTCAGCGACAACACCGCGTGGGGTCTCGAGGCGGGCGGCGGCATGCCGGTCGAGCTCGCCGCCACCTGCGTCGCGGCACTGCGGTCGATCGGCATTCCCTCGCGCATCGTGTACTGCCTGGAGGGCAAGTCGGACACCACCGGACGCGAGCGCCGCTCCGAGCGCCGCGGCGGCTCGCTGCAGTTCCACTTCATCTGCGAGTTCTTCCTGCCCGACATCGGGTGGGTCCCGTTCGATCCGCTCGTCATCCGGCAGCAGTCGACCAACGCCGGCGGCGGCGTGGTGAAGGGCTTCGCCAACGTCGAGGACCTCGAGAAGCTGCTGCCGATCGCGTACCAGCTCGTGCCCGAGGGCTACGCGATGGCCGATCGCTACGCCCTCTGGGGCTGGAAGGGCGGCGTCGATGTGAACGCCGACCGCGCGGTCTCGCGCATCGGCTTCGACGACTCCGGCCGCGGCAACGGCAAGGTGCCGCAGATGCCGGCGCCGGTGAGCGACGAGATGCCGTGAGGTTGCCCGCGGCGGAGGCCGCGTGGAGCTTCGCGGCGGAGGCCGCGTGAAGCCCCGCGGCGAAGGCCGCGCGGAACTTCGCGGCGGAGGCCGCGTGGAACTTCGCGGCGCAGGCCGCGTGCACTCCGCCCTCGATGTTCTCGGCGTTCCACCTTTGACGCCTTCATCGCCCTCGCGGGCGGGCGGCGGCGATCCCGCGGCGGATTTCTCGCGACGGACTGCACTTCCGCCCGCGTGAAACGCACCTTTGCAGACATGTACAACCCAACGCACTGCCCCATCGGGGGCAATGGATCGGAGGCGGTCCCGGACATCGTCCGGGAGGCCCGCGATCTCAAGCACGGATCGGACTGTCCGTGGCTCACGTCGGATCCACAGCTGCTCGCTGCTGCGGCTGCGGATCGCGCTCCTGAGAAGCAGCACGAGGCGCTCGAACTGACGGCCGACGAGGCCGCCGAACTCAAGCGCATCGAGGACGAGATGCTGCAGCTCGTCCGACGCGGCTAGTGGCCGGAGGGTGGAACGTGCGGGATGGCGTTCAGAACCCGCGCGCGCGCAGCCACCGCCGCGCCGCGCGGTGCGAGTGCGCGTGGAGCTCCGCGGTGCGCTCGGCGGTGCGGGCGTAGCCGCCCGACAGCACCAGGCAGAGCGGGATGGACTGGCCCGTGACGGTTTCAACGACGAAACCGTCGCGGCGGGCGAGGCCGGGCTCGGTCAGCGAGAGCCGGCCGAAGCGGTCCCCCTCCACCACATCGACACCCGCGAGATAGAACACGAGCTCGGGCCGCGCCCGCGCGATCGCCTCGGGCAGGTGGTGCGCGAGGAGCGCGAGGTAGTCGTCGTCGCCGACCCGGTCGTCGAGCGGCACATCGAGCGTCGACGGCGGCTTCTTCATCGGGAAGTTGCGCGCGCCGTGCATCGAGAAGGTGAAGACCTCGTCGTCGCCGGCGAAGATCTGCGCGGTGCCGTTGCCGTGGTGGACATCGAGGTCGCAGACCATGGCGCGGCGGATGAAGCCCTCCCGCTGCAGCCAGCGGATCGCGATCGCCACGTCGTTGAGCGTGCAGTAGCCCTCGCCCGCGTCGGGGAGCGCGTGGTGCGTGCCGCCCGCCAGGTTGGCGGCCATCCGCTCGGGCGACTCGAGCGCCGCGAGCGCGGCGTCGATCGTGCCCTGCACGGCGAGCCGCGCGCGCCGCACCAGCGCGGGCGACCAGGGCATGCCGATCCGGCGCTGCTCGGCCTCGGCGAGCGTGCCGTCGCGGAGCCGAGCGAGGTACACGGGGTCGTGCGCGAGCGCGACCGTCTCCCAGTCGACCTCGGCGGGCGCGTGGACCTCGTGCGGCGCGAGCAGACCCTCGGCCAGCAGGCGGTCGTGCAGCAACCCGTACTTCCGCATGGGGAACGCGTGCCCCTCGGGGAGCGGCACGAAGTAGTCGGGGTGGTAGGAGACGTGCACGACGCGCGTTCGCCCGCGGTGGGCGCGGGGATGCGTCAGAGACGCTTCACGAGCGCGTCGGCGAACTCCATCGTGCCGAGCGAGCCGCCGAGGTCGCGCGTGGTCGCGCCTTCGGCGAGCGCGCGGTCGTAGGCGCCGCGGATGCGGGTGGCGCACTCGCGGAACTTCGGATCGCCGCGCTGGCTCGACAGCCAGTTGAGCATCATCACGCCCGACATGACGAGCGCGAGCGGATTGGCGACGCCCTTGCCCGCGATGTCGGGGGCGGAGCCGTGCACGGCCTCGAAGACCGCGCCCTTCTCGCCGATGTTCGAGCCCGGCGTCACGCCGAGCCCGCCGACGAGGCCGGCGCAGAGATCGCTGAGGATGTCGCCGTAGAGGTTCTCCGCGAGGATCACGTCGAACTTCGTGGGGTCCTGCACCATCTTCATGCAGGCGGCGTCGACGATCACCTCTTCGTAGGCGATGTCCTGGTAGCTCGCGTCGTGCACCTCGCGGGCGCAGCGGATGAAGAGACCGTCGGTCAGCTTCATGATGTTCGCCTTGTGGAACACGCTGACCTTCTTGCGGCCGCGCTCGCGCGCGTAGCGGAAGGCGTAGTCGGCGATGCGGCGGGAAGCGGTCTCGGTGGCGACCTTGATGCTGGTGCAGACGCCCTTGGTGATCTCGTTCTCGATGCCCGCGTAGAGGCCCTCGGTGTTCTCGCGGACGATCACGAGGTCGACGTTGTCGTAGCGCGACTTCACGCCGTTCATGGTGCGGATGGGGCGCACCGCGGCGTAGAGGTCGAGCGTCTTGCGGAGCAGCACGTTGACCGAGCGGAAGCCGGTGCCGACCGGGGTCGTGCACGGTCCCTTGAGCGCGACGCCGTACTCGGCGATCAGGTCGAGGGTCGACTGCGGGAGCAACTGCTTCTCGCCGGCCGCGAGCGCGGCCTCGCCGGCGTGGCGGAGGGTCCACCGGATGTCGGCACCCGCGGCGTCGATGACGCGCTGGGCAGCCTCTGCGACCTCGGGACCGATGCCATCACCTGGAATGAGTACGACGTTCGTCGACATTGCGTGAGCCTGGACGTTGGATGGATGAGTGCGGGCGTGGACGGACCGCGGAGGCGATCCGCCGCGGAGAGTCGGGGAGGATAGCGCGAAAAAGACGGATGGCGCCCTGAAGGCGCCATCCGTGCTTGAAGCTTCAGACTGAAGTCGCGCCAGCGCGCACGCGGTCAGGCGGCGCGCCGACGCGGAGGCTCAGCGCTCGACATTCTCGCCACCAGCCACCGCGGTCTTGGCGGGGATGGTGAGCTTGGTGCCGACCGGAAGGTTGTTCGCGTCGACCTTCGGGTTCGCCTTGGCGATCGCCTTCCAGAACTTCGAATCACCGAAGTACTTGCGGGCGATCGACGACATCGTCTCGCCCTTGGCGACGGTGTGCGAACCGCCCTTGCCGTTCGCAGCAGCGACGGCGGTCTTGCCGGTGTTGCCCGAGGCGCCGGTCGTCGACGCGGTCTTGGTCGTGGACGGCTTGCCGGTGTTGTTCGCGGCAGCGGTCTCGGTGCCCGAGATCGACGCGCCCGCGGCAGGGATGCGCAGCTTGGTGCCGATCTTCATGCGGCTCGGGTCGACGCTCGGGTTCGCCTTGGCGATGGCCTGCCACTTGGTGGACGAGCCGTAGATCGACTTGGCGATCGACTCCATCGTCTCGCCCTTGGCGACGACGTGGGTGGACTCGGTGCCGGAGCTGGACGGGGCGCTGGTGGTCGATCCGGCCGGGGTCGAAGTACCGGGGGCCGAACCGGTCGGGTTCGAGTTGCCCGTCGTCGAGTTCCCGCCGATCGAGGTGCCCGGGGCCGTCGTGCCACCCGTCGGGGCGCCGATGCCGGTCGTGCCGGTGGTGGTTCCACCGATGCCGGGGGTCGAGGTGCCGGGGTTCGACGTACCGGAGTTCACCGGGTTGCCGTTGCTGAAGCCCGTCGCGCTGCGGGTGCCGTTGGCGAGCGCGCCGGCGGGTGCGGTGCCGGTGGCGCCGGTCGCCGCACCAGTCTGCGTGCCCGTGGCAGCGCCGGTGGTGGCGCCACCGGGGACAGTGTTGCCCGCGGCGATCGTGCCAGGCTGGCCGACAGTGCCCGATGCACCGATCCGCGAGAGATCCTCAAGCCGCGACGAGCCGTTGCCCGCGCCGGCCGGCGGCAGGGTGGCCGGCGTGCCCGACCCGTTGGTCGCGCTGCCGAGCCCGCCTTCGGGCGCGGTCAGACCATTGGTCTTGCCGTTGGTCTTCGAGGTGTTGGAGGGCGACTGGAAGGCGAAGTAAAGGCCAGCAGCGCCGAGGAGAACGACAAGGACAATGGCAGCAATCTTGGTACCGGTCGGCATGAAGTGCTCGATTGGAGGGCGACGGTATCGCAAGGCGAACGAGTCTCGTGATCCGGCATCCGTTCCGGCGACGACTCGCGTGATATCTGAAGTTGAAGGTGCGCTGAAACGGCTTAAAACACGCCGGTTTCAATCGCGCTGCGCGGACAACTCACGCAGTGATTCAGAGGATTGCGGAGGGAGTCGCGGTGACGGGCGCAATCGCGGCCTTCGCGCGCTCCTCCTCCTCTTCGCGGCGACTATACACCAGCGGCGCTGCGATTGCCACCGAGCTGAACGTACCCGCGATGAGGCCGATCAGGAAGGTGTAGGCGAAGGGCCGGATGCCGGTGCCGCCGAGCGCGATGAGCACGATCGCCGTGGCGAAGGTGCTGCCACCGGTGAGGACGGTTCGGCTGAAGGTCTGGTTGATGGAGAGGTTCACCGTGTCGCGGCTGATCCAGGTGCGCTTGCCGCGGTTCTCGCGGATGCGGTCGAGGATGACGATGGTGTCGTTCAGCGAGTAGCCGATGATCGTGAGCAGACCGGCGACGACGTTGAGGTCGATGCGGTACTCCTCGATGTACAGCGCCGCGCCGAACGAACTCGAGGCGAGCGGGATCGAGATCGACAGGAAGCCGAGGCACACGATCACGTTGAACGCGACGCCGATCACGGTGGCGGTCGAGAAGCGGAAGCTACCGAACCGCACCCAGATGTAGGCGAGCATGCCGATGAGGCTGAGGATCACGGCCACGACCGCGCTGGCGGCGAGGTTCTCCGCGACCACCGGCGAGAAGGTCGAGACCTGGTCGAGGCTCGCCTGCTGGGTGAGCGCCTGGCGGACCAGGGTCCACTCGGTGCCGGCGAGGTCGCGATCCCACGTCTCGAGGTCGACGTCGAAGCTGCTCAGGTCGGCGTCGGCGACGAGGACCACGAGCGCCTTCTGCGGGCCCGCGGGGTTCGCCGGATCGGCGGGGTCGAGCCCGATCACGCGCGTGCGGCGACCGGCCGTGGACGACCAGTCGGGCTGCGAGCGCATGCGGTTGACGCGCTGGGCGACATCCTCGGCGGTGACCGGGGTGGTCAGGCCGTCGATGACGATTCCCACGCCGCCGCGGAAGTCGCCGACCGGCTCGGCCGCGACGCCGGAACGGCCGATCGAGGCGCCGACGAGCGACTTCTCGAGCGGCTTGGTGACCTGCGTGTGGTCGGTCGAGCCCGAGTTGCGGAACTCGAGCGGCATGCGCACGTCGAGGTCGCCGGCGAACTCCTTGACGACCGCGTCGACGACGTCGCGCGAGATGCGGGTCTCGTCGAAGTCGGCGGGCAGGTTCGGCGGGTTGCCGACGCGGATCTGGAAGCTGGACGCGAGTCCATCCTCGGTCGCCTTGCCGACGGTGAGCACGTTCGCATTGCGGAGCTGCGAGACGACGAGGTCGTCGCCCGCCGAGGCGCCGACCTTGCGGACGCGCTCCTCGACCGCGAGTCGGGTGAGTCCGAGGCGCTCGCCTTCGGCCGACGACTCGCCGGCCTTGGCGGCGCGGGTGGAGAGCGTCATCGAGACGCCGCCGCGGAACTCGGTCTCGAAGATGTCGTTGCCGCGCGCGAGCACGACCACGACCGAGACGAGCGCGAGCAGGCCGCTGGCGCCGAAGAGCATCGGGCGGAGCTTGATCCAGTCCACCGTCGGAAGCAGCGCGCGGGAGATCGCGGGCACGACCGTCGGGAGCATGGGGAGCTTCTTCATGCCGCCGGCGAGCATCGCGTCGAACATCGCGCGCGTCACCCAGATGCCGGTGAACAGCGTGGTGATCACGCCGATCGACATGGTGAGGGCGAAGCCCTTGACCTCGGTCGCGCCGACCTTGTAGAGCACGACGCAGACGATGAGGTTGGTGATGTTGCCGTCGATGATGGCGCTGAGCGCGCGCTTGTACGCGGTCTCGACCGCGGCCTTGAGCGGGTTGCCCTGCTCGAGCTCCTCGCGGACGCGCTCGTAGATGAGCACGTTCGCGTCGACCGCCATCGCGACCGAGAGCGCGACGCCGGCGAGGCCGGGCAGCGTGAAGGTGCCGTCGACCGCGGCCATGAGGCCGAAGATGAGCAGCGTGTTGACCGCGAGCGCGATGTCGGCGACGAGGCCGGCGAGGAAGTAGTACGCGAGCATCACCACGCAGGTGATCGCGACCGAGATGATGGTCGCCTCGAGACCCTTCTCGAGGTTGTCGGCGCCGATCGAGGGGCCGAGCACGTTGATCGAGATCGGGTCGCTCGAGACCTTCGCCTCGAGGCTGCCCGCGGTGAGCACGCGGATGAGGTACGAGAGCTCCTCCTCGCCGAACTGGCCGGTGATCACGCCCGAGTCGGAGATGGTGCTCTTGAGGCTCGGCGCGGTGTAGACCTCGTCGTCGAGGACGATGGCCATGGGCTCGCCGACGTGCGCGCCGGTGAGCTGCGCCATGCGCTGGCCGCCCGCCTGGTCGAGCTGGAAGCCGACGGCCGAGGCGCCGAGGCGCTGGTCGACGGTGCGGAACGCGTTGGTGAGGCCCCACGAGGCGCCGTCGCGGTGGGTGAGCGACTTGGCTTCGGAGTCGTAGAGGAGCAGGTAGATCTCGCCACCGAACTCACCCGCGGTGAGGCTGCGGGCGGCGAAGTACGCCGCCGGGTTGGCCTTGAGGGCCTCCAGTTCGGCGGGCTTCTCGTACCACTGCTTGAGGTCGTTGACCTTGAACCAGCGGGCGATGCCCGGCTCGCCGGCGCGCGGGCCCTTGGAGGCGAGGTCGCGGCGGAGCTCGTCGGGGTTGACGCCCTGCGGCATGCCCGGGTTGACGGCGATGCGGAAGTCGAGGACGCCCGCGCCGCGCATGAGGCGGATGAGGTCCTGCGGGTCGTCGAGACCGGTGCGCTTGGAAAGGTACTTGTCGTTCGCGGCGACCAGCTCGTCGAGCTCGGCCGACAGCGTGGCGAACTCGGACTTGATCGCGGCGATCTCCTTCTCGCGCGGGCTCGGGCCCATCTCGGCCTTGCCGTCGGAGCCGAGGACGATCTTGCCCTCGGCGTCGCGCACCGGCTGGGGCGCGGTCGAGAGCTCGAGCGCCTTCACCAGGCGGGCGGGCGCGAGGGTGCGGGAGAGCACCTGCGCGCGGAGATTCTCGTAGCGGAGCTCGGCGGTGACGACCTTGTCCTCGACCGGTCCGAGCTGGTCGGCGGCCGCACCCTGCGTCTGGAGGGTGGCGAGGTCGGTGCGCGCCTGCTGCATCGCCTGCCAGGCGGCCTCGAGGTCGACGACCGAGGGATTCTGCTTGCCGAAGCGCTGCGCGGCGGTCTGGGTGGCGAGACCCGCGTCGAGGTCACCGGCGGAGATCTGCGTCTTCGCGAGGAACTCGTCGATGCGCTGCTTCGCGTCGAGCTGGAGCGCGCGCACCTCGGCCGACGGGAGCGGCATCACGACCTCGATGCGGTCGGCGCCCTGCGGCTGCATGGCGATGTCGAGCACGCCCTGCGGGTTCACGCGCTGCTTGAGCACCTCGATCACCTGCCCGAGCACCTGCTCGGCGGGCTGGTCGTCAGGCACCTTGACGGAGTAGACCAGGCTCACACCGCCCTGGAGGTCCTTGCCGAGTCGGATGCCCTTGACACCGAGTTCCCACGCGCAGAGGGCGCAGAGTGCGGCAACGAGGGCGAGCTTCATCCAGGCGTTCTTCATGTGCTGTTCCAGTTCTCTGACTCGGATCCTGCCTGCTCCGCGCGGCTATCGGCGCGGTCGGCGGGGCTGCGTTCATCGGTTGATTCAGGCGGCGCCTGTGGTCGATTCCTTCATCACCGCCTCGATCTTGGCGCGTGCAACGGTGATCTTGGTGTTCGAGTTCTCGTCGACCTTGATCACGACGACGTCGGGCTTCACCTCGACGACGCTGCCGATAATGCCGCCCGCGGTGCGGACCTGGTCGTTCTTCTTGATGGAGGCCATCATCTCCTCGTACTTCTTCTTCTCGCGGCGCGCGCCGAGCAGGCTCGACACGATGAGCGCGAGGATCACGCCGAAGAGCGCGAGCGTGATGAAGTCGAATCCGCCGCGCGGGGCGGCGGCGGTGCTGCCGGTGCCGGAGGCGGTGCCGGGCGCCGCGGTCGTGCCCGGAGCGGGCTGGGCCGCGAAGGCGGGACCGTCGGTGTTCTGCGCGATGATGGTGTGGAGCATGGTGTCTTCCTCTTCTCGAATCCGATGGCACCGCGGACTTCCTGCGGCGCGTGGACTTTCGTGATCCTGGACTTGCGTGATCCTGGACTTGCGTGATCGTGCCGCTGCGACGGACTACGCGTCGGCAGCGCCCGGCTCGGCGGCTGGGGTCCCGCGGAGGACCGGCCAGCGCGACTCGAGGTCGGACCACCGATCATCACCGATAACGGCCCGAATGTCCAACAGCAGCCTTTGGAAGTGGCGGAGGTTATGAATGCTGAGCAGGGTCGGCCCGAGCATCTCGTCGGCCATGAAGAGATGGCGGATGTAGCCCCTGCTGAACCCCCCCGCGCACGCCAGGCAGTCGCAGGCGGGGTCGATCGGCCCCTGGTCGAGGGTGTGGCAGGCGTTGCGGATCCGGAGCGCGCCGGTCGCGGTGAAGGCGTACCCCTTGCGGCCGTTCCGGGTGGGCAGGACGCAGTCGAACATGTCGACCCCGGAGCGGACGGCGGAGACGATGTCCCGCTCGTAGCCGACGCCCATCAGGTAGCGCGGCTTGTCGTCGGGCAGCCAGGGCGCCACCTCGGCGACGGTCCGGTGGATCTCCTCGGGGCTCTCGCCGACGGCGACGCCGCCGATGGCGAACCCGGGGAGGTCGAACGCGCAGACCTGGTCGACCGAGCGGCGGCGCAGCTCGAGGTCGGTGCCGCCCTGGACGATGCCGAACAGCCCCTGCTCGTCGCGGCGGGCGTGGGCGCCGATGCAGCGGCCGAGCCAGCGCGCGGTGCGGTCGATCGCCTCCTCGAGGCGCTTGCGGTGCTCCTCGGGCCGCGAGCGGCGCTTGCGCGAGAGCTGCGGGTCGTCGGAGGGCTGCTCGGGGCGCAGCGCCGGCGGGCAGTCGTCGAAGGCCATGATGATGTCGGCGCCAATGGCGTTCTGCACGGCGATCGAGCGCTCGGGCGAGAGCATGATCTTCGCGCCGTCGACGAAGGAGCGGAACTCGACGCCCTCCTCGGTGAGCTTGGTGCCCTCGGTCATCGACCACGCCTGGAAGCCGCCCGAGTCGGTGAGGATCGGCTTGCTCCAGCGCATGAAGCGGTGCGAGCCGCCGAAGTGCGCCATTCGCTCGGCGCCCGGGCGCAGCATCAGGTGGTAGGCGTTGTTGAGGATGATCTGCGCGCCGGTCGACTCGATCTGGTCGGGCGTGAGGCCCTTCATGGTCGCGGCCGTCGCCACCGGCATGAAGGCGGGCGTGTCGAACGAGCCGTGGGGCGTGGTCACGCGGCCGCGGCGCGCGCGGGTGGCCGACGAGCGGGCGAGCACCTCGAAGCGCACGGGGTGGGACGAACCGCTAGCGGCCATCGCGCTTCCTGTGGTCGTCGGTCGCGTTGCGGAGCGTCTCGCGCTCGCGCTCGGTCAGGCTGCCGAGACCCTGCGCGCGGACCTTGCCGAGGATGCGGTCGATCTCGGCCTCGCTCGGGGCGTTGCCGGGCTTCGCGGCGCCGGCCTTGGCGAGGCGGGGCGCGCCCGACCGACCCGCGGGCCGCGGCGCGCGGCGCCCGTCGAAGCGCTGGAAGAACGGGAAGAAGTCGTCGAGCAGGTGCGGGCGCTGCGCGATCCACCAGCCTGCGATCGCGCCGCCGAGGTGCGCGGCCTCGCCGCCGGCGTTGTTGCCGTTCTGGATGAGCGTGAGCACCGCGATGCCGATGATCGCGAGCGCGAAGTAGCGCAGCGGGATCGGGAAGACGAAGAGGAGCAGGATGTCCTCGTCGGGCCGCAGCCACGCGGCGGCGAGGATCACGCCGTACACGCCCGCGCTCGCGCCGATCAGCGGCAGGTACGGGTTGTTGAAGAGCAGTCCCGGCACGATGAAGTCGCCGCCGGTCGCGCCGAGCACCGCGAGGCCGAGCACGTTGAGCAGGAAGTAGAGCAGCGCGCCCACCACCACGCTCAGCGTGAACAGCGCGAAGAAGCGCAGGCGGCCGAAGGCCTGCTCGACGATCGCGCCGAACACCCAGAGGCCGATCATGTTGAACACGAGGTGGGTGAGGTTGATGTGCAGCAGCCCGTAGCCCACGAAGCGCCAGAACTGGAATCCCTGCTCGGCGCCCCACTTCTGCGGCACCCACATCGCCTGCGCGGTGGTGAACTGGAGCCACGCGCGGATCGGACCGACCGAGTCGACGCGCGCGACCGCGAGCGGATCGACGAAGGCCGGCGCGGCGGGATCGCGCGCGACCGCGAGCGCGCCTCCGCCCGGCTGCGGCTCGATGCGCGCCACGAAGTCGCCGCGGTTGCGGCGCGACTCCCACGCCGTCTCGGCGTCCTCGAACTTGCGGCGCGAGCTCTCGAGCAGGACCTCGAACGAGGAGCGCTCCTCGAGCAGCGCCGCGACCTCGGGCGCGCTGCCCGCGGCCTTCGCGCGCTGCGCGGCCTCGTCGAGCTGCGCGATGCGGCGCTCGATGCTGACGATCGGCTCGCGGAGCGCGGGCGCGGCGACCCACGGGCTCGACTGCACGAGCTTCCGCGGAAGCATCGCGTCGACCAGGAACACCGCCGAGCACAGCAGGATCAGGATGAAGCTCGCCGACAGTCCGCCGCGAGGCGAGAGCGAGCGGATGCGACCGGCGGTGAAGCGCGAGGCTCCCCCGCCGCCGAAGGTCCCGCCCTGCGCGCGGGTGTAGTCACGGTCTGCAAGACCCATAGGGGGCGGAGTGTACGCACTTTGGCGGGTGCGAACGGCGCGGAAGACGCGCGAAACTCAGCCGTTGCGGCGCTCGCGGTCGCGGCGCTCGTCGGTCGCGCGCTGGAGCGCGGCGCGCTCGGACGAGTTCAGGCTCTCGATGCCCGAGCGCGCGATCTTGTCGAGGATGCGGTCGATCTCCGCCTCGCCGGCGCCCGTCGGCTGACCGCGGGCGTCCCTGCCCGCCGGCTTGGTGGCGGGACCGTCGTCGCGGACCGCCCCGCGCGAGCCCGAGCGGCTGGCCGGGCGCGCGGACGGGCCGGGTTCGTCGAGCTCCTCCTCCATCGCGGCGAGCTCCGACGGGTCGGGCTCGAAGCCGAGGAAGTCGCGCTCGTGGTCGATGTGCCGCGCGGTCGCGACGCAGACGAAGCCGCCGAACACCGCGATGCCGAGCAGCATCGTGCTCTCGGCGATGAGCGCGCCCACGCCGATCGCGACCGCGCCCACGATGCCGGCGCGGCAGGCGATGCGCATCGACGCCGCGTAGCCGACCCGGCGCCACAGCACCGCCTGCAGGATGCGCCCGCCGTCGAGCGGGAACATCGGGATCAGGTTGAAGAGCAGCAGCACCCACGCGATGTAGTTGGTCAGGAAGGCGAACATCTGCGCCCAGCCCGCGATGTCCTCGCCGAAGTCGGCGCGCTGGATCATGCCGCCGAGGTCGAGCGGGTTCGGGATGGCGCGCCCCCACCACTCGCCGGTCGACAGGCCGATGTACGGCGTGAGCAGCGCGATGAAGCCGACGTTGACGAGCGGTCCGCCGAGCGCGGTCCAGAAGTGGGCGCTGGGACGCTCGGGCGGGTTGCAGGTCGCGAGGCCGCCGAGCGGCCAGAGCAGGATCTCGTCGGCGGTGCCGCCCTTGCGGCGGCAGGCGAAGCAGTGCCCGAACTCGTGCAGCAGGATGACGAGGAACAGCGCCACCAGCCCGAGCAGCGTGGGCAGGACGCCGACCGCGCCCTCGCTGGTCACGCTCGCCGCGTGCGCCAGCACCACCAGGATGAACACGAGGAAGAAGACATGCAGCCGGACGGTGATCCCGGCGACGCGCAGCACGGCGAAGGACCACGACATCGGGTCGTCGAAGGTCGGGCGCGAGCCGCGCCAGTCCCCGCCGAATCCCGACGGGCGCTCGCGCTCGTCTGCGTCGTCCCAACCGCTCATGCCGTTCCTCCAGCAGGTCGCTTCATCGACCAGAGAAGGTACGCGCCCAAGGTCTTTCCGTCGAGAATCGCGCCGGCGGCGATGGCGGCGCGGAGGGTGGCCTCGGTGTACTCGACCACCTCGAGCTCCTCGCCCGGCTCGAGCCGCTGGGGAACCGGCGTCAGCCCGGTGGCGAGGAAGACATGCATGATCTCGTCGGTGAATCCCGGCGAGGTGAAGAACGCGCCGAGCCCCTCGATGCGGGCGGCGGAGTAGCCGGTCTCCTCCTCGAGCTCGCGCGCGGCGGCGGCGGCGGGGTCTTCCCCCCGCTCCAGCTTGCCGGCGCAGAACTCGACGAGCCAGCGGTCGACGGCGACGCGGCGGTTGCGGACGAGGATGAGCGTCCCGTCGTCGCGCACGGCGATCACGGTGACGGCGCCGGGGTGGCGGACCACATCCTTGATGCGGGTCTCGCCGCCTGACCCGACCGGCACGCGCATCCGCTCGACGCGGAAGACGGGACCGGTGTGGGTCGTTTCCACGGCGACGGCGGCCGGCGCGTGCACCGGCGCGGTCGCGGGTGCGGTCGCGGCGCAATCGCGCGGTTTCTCGACTTGCGGATCAGGCATGGGTGCGCCGATCATACGGGGATGCCCCGCGCCGAGGGACAACCTCCTGCCACGACCACCGAGCCGCTCGCCGGCGGTCCGGTCGACGCCAACGAGGCGCCGGTGCGGATCGAGGACCTGGTCAAGCACTTCGGGCGGCAGCGGGTGCTGCGGGGCATCACGCTGTCGTTCCCCCGCGGGCGCACGACGGTGGTGCTCGGCCCGTCGGGCTGCGGCAAGAGCGTGATGCTCAAGCACCTCGTCGGCCTGCTGAAGCCCGACAAGGGACGCGTCTACTACGAGGGCGAGCGGATCGACCTGCTGTCGGAGCGCCGGCTCGCGCCGGTGCGGCGGCAGTTCGGGTTCCTCTTCCAGCAGGGCGCGCTGTTCGACTCGATGACGGTGGCGGAGAACGTCGCGTTCCCCCTGCGCGAGCAGCTGGGCGCGCCGCCCTACGACGAGGAGGCGCGCGTGCGCTACGTGCTGCGCCTGGTCGGCCTCGAGCAGATGTACGACCGGTACCCGTCCGAGCTCTCGGGCGGACAGCAGAAGCGCATCGCGCTCGCGCGGGCCGTCGTGCTGCGGCCGAAGGTGGTGCTGTACGACGAGCCGACCACGGGGCTCGACCCGATCCGCTCGGATGTGATCAACGAGC
>JBMOGJ010000015.1:0-41901 GCA_049318425.1 Phycisphaerales bacterium
AGTACGGCGTGCCCGCCTCGAGGCGCGCGGTGTTGGTCGCGAACCAGCCCGCGGGCCGCGCGCCGAAGGTCACGATCGAGCGCCAGAGGCTCGCCACATGCGTGCGCGGCACGCTGAGCTCGAACCCCGCGGCGCCGAGCTCGTCGGTGCGCCAGATCTCGACGCGCGCGTCGCCGAGCGGCGCGCTCCACGCGGCCCCGCTTCCCGCGATGCCGAGCGCCTTGATCGCGGCCTCGGCCTTCGGTCCGTGCACGCCGATGCGCGCATGCGACTCGCCGCGCGGCTCGAACGCAACGTCCTCGCCGAACAGCATCTTCTCCAGCGCCTCGCGCAGCGCCGCGACGTCGTGCGCGAGCGTGTCGATCACGAGCGCGTCCGGCAGCCGCGCGACCACGAGGTCGGCGTCGATGCGGCCCTTGCGGTTGGTCAGGAATGCGCGCGCGACCGCGCCCTCGGCGAGCTTCTTCACATCCTGCGTCACCAGCCGGTTCACGAAGTCGACGCGGTCCGCGCCGCGCACCACCAGCGTCCCCCGCTGCGGGCAATCGACGAGCGCGGCGCCGCCGCGGATCGCCGCGTACTCGAGCTCCACCTCGGCGAACTGCGCCACCACCTCGCAGGTCGGCGCGCCGCCCGCGTCTGCGGGGCCGAAGGGCAGGTACTCGATCTCCACGGCCCCGCGGCGGACCTCCACCGCGGTGCGACCGCCCAACTCGGCGCGGCCGGCGACGGTTCCGCGCGCCTCACGGGCGCGCTCGGCGCGGCGCTCGGCGTCCTGCGCGGCGAATGCACGGTGTTCCTCGCGGAGTGGGGAGTCGAACAGCATGGCGTCGATCCTATACCATCGCCGTTCGGCCGCGCGTTCGGCCACGAACGCGCATTCGGCCACGCCGCGCCATCGGCCACGCCGAGCGTTCGCGCGCATTCCGCACACGCCAACAGAGGTTCCCCGCCATGCTCAACGTCGATCTGTTCCGCCGTCTCTGCGAAACCCCGGGCATCCCCGGCCGCGAGCACCGCGTCCGCGCGCTCATCGCCAAGGAGACCAAGGGCCTCTTCGACGCGAGCGAGACCGACGCGATGGGCTCGCTCATCTGCACCCTCAAGCCGACCCGCAAGCCCGCCGGCAAGGGCAAGCCGAAGCGCGTGATGCTCGCCGCCCACATGGACGAGATCGGCTTCTTCGTGCGGCACATCGACGAGAACGGCATGATCTGGGTCAACCCCGCGGGCGGCTTCGACACGCGCAATCTCTTCGCGACGCGCGTCCTCGTCTGCACGCCGAACGGCGACTTCCAGGGCGTCATGAACCCGGGCGGCAAGCCGATCCACATCTCGAGCGAGGCCGACCGCACCAAGGTGCCCGCCATCGAGGAGTTCTTCATCGACCTCGGCCGCGACGCGAAGGAGGTCCAGAAGCTCGTCGAGATCGGCGACTTCGTCGTGCTCGACCAGCCGTTCCTCGAGACGCCCGCCAAGCTCGTCTCCAAGGCGGTCGACAACCGCCTCGCGTGCTACCTCGGCATCGAGGTCTGCCGCAAGCTCGCCAAGCGCAAGGGCGGCCACGCGTGCGAGGTCGTCTGCGCCTTCACCACCCAGGAGGAGGTCGGCCTGCGCGGCGCGCAGACCGCGGCCTACGCGGCGAAGGCCGACATCGGCGTCGGTCTCGACGTCACCCTCGCGTGCGACACGCCCGGCGTGCCCGACAACCAGCGCGTGACCAAGCAGGGCCTCGGCGCCGGCATCCTCGTGCAGGACAGCTCGATGATCTCCGACGGCGAGCTCGTCGAGGACGTCGTCAAGATCGCGAAGAAGCACAAGATCCCCTACCAGAAGTCGATCCTGCCGCGCGGCGGCCAGGACGGCGCGGCCATCCAGCGCGCCGGCGTCGGCGCGCGCTGCATCGCGATCGTCACCGGAACCCGCTACATCCACACCACGACCGAGATGGTCGACAAGGGCGACCTCGAGGCGACCGTCGACCTCCTGGTGGAGTGGCTCGCGTCCATCGAGTGACCGGCCGGCTCTGCGCCAGCCTCAGCGCGCGAGCTCGACCGCGAGCCTCGCGATCTCCATCGCAGCGTCTTCCCGAGGGCGTGCCGCAAGGCGCGCCCTCATCTCTTCGCGGCGCGCATGGTCGGACATGAGGCCGACGATCGCCGCCCCGAGCCCGGGCGCGTTGCGCTCGGCGTCGATGAAGTCGTCGCACAGCACCGCAAGCTCCTCGTCGTGGTACGGCTTCGCGTTCCACTTCTGGTGCAGGTCGGCGTGATACGGGTACGGCGCGAACACCGTCGGAACCGCGTTGAGCACGGCCTCGGCGACCGAATTCGCGCCCGCGCGCGAGAGCGCGAGGTCGGCCGCGCCCCACGCGAGGCCCATCTCGTGCAGGAACGGCAGGACCTTCGCCCGCACGCTCGCCTCGCGGTAGGCGCGCTCGATCGGCGCGCGGTCGGAGTTGCCCACCAGGTGGAGCACCTGCCACTCGCCGAACGCCGCGCGCTGGTGGCGCAGCAGGTGCTGCATCAGGTCGTTCAGGCTCGCCGCGCCCTGCGACGCACCCGTCACCAGCAGCGTGCGGAATCCGCGCTCGAGGCCGAGCCGCGCCATGCACTCCTCGCGCGGCAGCGACGCCAGCGCCTCGCGCCGCACCGGCATCCCGACGATGCGCTCGGCGAAGCCGGGCATCGACGGCGTCGGGCACGCGCTCAGCACGCGCACCGCGCGGCGGGCGACCAGCCGGTTCGCCTTGCCGGGCGTCGCGTCGAGGTTCACGAGCAGCACCGGGACCTTCATCGCGTTGGCCGCGATCACCACCGGCCCCGTCACGTATCCGCCGAGCGCGACCACCACGCGCGCGCCGCGCTCCGCGAGCAGTTCGCGCGATGCGGCGCGCCCCGCCACGAAAGCGCGCACGAAGCGCACCAGCTTCATCGGCCGCGGCGAGAGGCCCTCGGCCTGGATCGGGAAGAAATCGGCGCCGACATGCTCGAGCATGCGCGCGTCGACCGGCCGCGTCGAGCACGCGAACACGCGGTCGAGCTCCGGCGCGATCTCGGCGATGCGTTCGGCGATGGCGATTCCGGGCGAGATGTGACCGCCGGTCCCGCCCCCAGCAAGGACGATGCTTCCGTGGCTCATGCGGCGGCGACTTCCGTCGTTGCGTTGCCCATCGTGGCGTGCTGGGCAATCGCGCCCCGATCAGCCTCGCCCCGCTCGGCCTCGCCCTGCTCCGACAGCGGCACGCCGTCCTCGGTCACGCCCAGCTCGCGGGCGCGGCGCGCGGTCGCGCGCTCGATGCCGATCAGCAGGCCGACGGCGAAGCCGGTCGAGACCCAGCCCGAGCCGCCCGACGAGATGAACGGCAGCGCGATGCCCTTGGTCGGCGCGAGCCCGGTGACCACCATCAGGTTGATGAGCACCTGGAGCCCGATGGTGAGCAGGATGCCCGTGCCGAGCAGCCGCGAGAACGGCGGCACCAGCGCGTCGGCCTCGCGCGACTTGGCGCCGCGCATCACGATCGACAGCCCGCACAGGAGCAGCGACGCGAACAGCATCACGATGAGCATGGCGCCGATCACGCCCAGCTCCTCGCAGATGATCGCGAAGATGAAGTCGGTGGTGTCCTCGGGCAGGTAGCCGAACTTCTGGAGGCTGTTGCCGATGCCGCGACCCCAGAACCCGCCGCCCGCGATGGCGCTGAGCGCCTGGATCGTGTGGTAGCCGGCGCCCTGCGGATCCGCCCACGGATCCATGTACGAGACGAGGCGCGCCATGCGGTACGGCTCGAGCTTGATCGCGGCGATCGCGCCGATCGCACCGACCGGCACCAGTCCGGCGACGTACCACCACCGCATGCCGCCGATCATGAGCAGCGCAGAGCAGCTCACGAACACCAGCGCCGCCGTGCCGAGGTCCTCCTTGCCGATGAGCGCGCAGATGAACGCGATCACCGCGAGCGCCGGCAGGAAGCCGCGCTTGAACGACTGCAGTCGGTCGGCGTGCCGCACGCAGAACCACGACACGATCGCGAGCATGCCCCACTTCGCCAGCTCGCTCGGCTGGAAGCCGAGGAACGCCGGACCGATCCAGCGCGCGCTGCCGTTGACCTCGCGGCCGACGCCGGGCACCTGGGTGAGCGCGAGGGTGACCACGATGGCGCCGAGGATCCACGGGATCAGCGAGCGGGCGCCGCGCGCGGTCATGATCCGCTCGGGATCGATCCGCGACGCGCCGAACAGCGCGCCGAAGGCAAGCAGCGCGAGCACCGCGGGTCGACCGAAGAAGACCGACTCGAAGCTGATCGGCTCGTAGCGCGCGTCGAGCCGCTCGAACACCTCGCGCGACATCGCGCCCGAGCGCACGAGCGCCTCGTCGGGCTTCACCTCGAGCATGGCCGAATTGACCATGACGATCCCGATCACGATGAGTGCGAGCATCGACAGAATCACGCCGTGCGACATCCTGAGCATGGCGCGATTTATCGGCAGTTCGGGCCTCGCCGCGGCAGAAGTCGCGGGGCGTCGATCGGCTACCCTGCCGACCCGATGTCCACCGGCCCCACCGTCTACCTCGAGACCTTCGGCTGCCAGATGAACGAGCTCGACAGCGAGCTCGTCCGCGGCCACCTCCGATCGCTCGGATACCGCTTCGTCGAGGACTTCACCACCGCCGACATCGTGCTCTACAACACCTGCTCGGTGCGCGAACAGGCGGAAAACAAGGCCTATTCACGCCTCGGCCTGGTCGGCATGCGCAAGAAGGCGGGCGAGCAGGTGATCCTGGGCGTCCTCGGCTGCATGGCCGAGCGCGACGGCGCCGACATGCTGCGCCGCTTCCCCCAGGTCGACCTCCTGTGCGGTCCGGGCGAGCTCGACCGGCTGCCGGCGCTCATCGACAACGTCCGGCGCGCCGAGGGCGCCGCCCGTGAGGAGCGCATGGCGCTCGCCGGCAACAAGTCGCGCCGCTCGACCACGCTCGCCGCGGCCGACGACCACCTCGAGCTCCTCGACCTCTCCCGCGCGTTCGACCCGTCGGGTCCCGACGCGGAGCGTCGGTCAGCCTACGTGCGCATCACCCGCGGCTGCAACAAGTTCTGCACCTACTGCGTGGTGCCCAACACCCGCGGCGCCGAGGTCCACCGCCCACCCGACGCGATCGTCGACGAGTGCAAGCGCCTCGTCGACGCCGGCGTGGTGGAGATCACCTTGCTCGGCCAGACGGTGAACCACTACCGCTACACCCACGGCCTGGCGGTCGACGGCGACGGGCGCGAGCAGCCCCAGGTCGGCCCCGGTCTCGCGGCCTTCCGCGCGCCGATCCCGGCCGGGCAGAAGGTCACGACCTTCGCCCAGCTCCTGGCCCGGATCCACGAGGAAGTCCCTGGCCTGCAGAGACTTCGGTTCGTCACCAGCTACCCGCGCGACTTCGGCGACGACATCCTCGACGTGATGGCGGCCTGCCCCCGCATCTGCCGCTACATCCACGCCCCCGCGCAGTCGGGCTCGAACCGGATCCTCAAGGCGATGAACCGCGGCTACACCCGCGAGGAGTACCTCGAGTTCATCGAGCGGGTCACCGACAAGCTCCCCGACTGCACCATCGCCGGCGACATCATCGTGGGCTTCCCGACCGAGACCGACGCCGAGTTCGAGGAGACGGTGTCGCTCGTCCGCGCGGTGCCTTTCAAGAACAACTTCATCTTCAAGTATTCGCCGCGGCCGGGCACGGTCGCGATCGACCGCTTCGAGGACGACATCCCCGACGAGGTGAAGCGCCTCCGCAACAACCTGCTGCTCGATATCCAGACCGAGGTCAGCAGGACGGTGCATGAGGCGTGGGTCGGGCGCACGGTTCCGGTGCTCGTGGAGGAGATCCGCGACCACGAGGCGGGCCGCGCGCGGGAGGAGTCGAACCCCGACAGCGCGTTGTCGCTCGTCTCTGCGCACCCATCCTCGAAAAATATTGAGATCAGGTGGAATCGTCGCCAGGCCCCCGCGCGACGGGGTCTTCAGGCGATCGGCCGCACGCCGGGCGACCTGATCGTCGCCATCAACCTCGCTCCGGACGCGCCATCGTCACAGAACGCACAAGCGTTGGTCGGCACGGTTGTTGGAGCGGAGCTCACGGCCGCTGCGCCCCTGCTGCTGCAGGGCAAGATGCTGTAAAGGTCGAGAAAAAGCGGTGCTCTTCACACTGCGTGAAGGGGTTCCATCTGTGACGACCGAGAACCCGATTGCGGGCCGTCCAGCGCCGGAAGTTCGTTCGACTTCCTTGACTGCTCAGGATCCTGCACTATGTTCTTCCTTGAGGGAGGGAACAGCGCTAAAGGGGCGCTGTCCACTAAAGGGAGAGTGCTGAGCCGTCCTCAACGTGCTCGCGCAAAGGAATTGGGAGATACTTCAATGAAGACTGGAATGATTGCTGCCGTTCTCGGCCTCGGCGTTACTGGCATGGCTTCGGCCACCTTCACCGGCTACGTCGTCACCTCGACGAACGTCACCTCGGGCGCCAACAGCCTGACCGTCTACACCGTCGCCGCCCGCTTCAACGGCCCGACCGACACCCTGCTCAACGCGTTCAACCTCCGTTCGACCAACGGCAACGCGTCGCTCGTCGGCTTCTGGCACAAGGACAACGCGTCGTACAACGAAGGCGTCCTCTCGCAGGAGTTCGGCACCTGGAATCCGTCGCAGACCGGTTCGAACACGGCCAACCGCCCGTTCGACTCGTACCTGACGATCGGCTCGCAGGCCGTCGCCACCAACACCGCGAACGCTGACCCGTCGTGGACCATCGGTGGCAACGCCGACGCCCGCAGCTGGAACCGCGCTGACCTGCCGAACAACGGCACCCTCGGCTGGTTCAACTCGAACCCGACGAACCTCGCTGGTCGCGTCGGCAACTCGCCCGGCATCCCGACCACCGACGTGCGCATCGGTCAGTTCGTCCTCTCGGCGAGCGACACCGCGCTCCGCACCTTCAGCCTCGAGATCGGCTACAACAGCGGCATCGCTGGCGCCCCGGTCCAGTTCGGCATCGGCACCTTCAACCTCGGCGCGGTCCCCGCTCCCGGTGCGGTCGCCCTCCTCGGTCTCGCTGGCCTCGCTGGCCGTCGTCGCCGCTGATCGCTGAACTTCTCGCAACGAGAAAAAAGCACTCTTCACCCGGCCGCGGTTTCAAACCGCGGCCGGGGTTGCTTTTAGGTCTGCTTGGAAGTCATCCATCGCCGCCTGCGTTCGCAGTGCGGCGATTTTCTTGCGCAGAACGCGCGGCCGGAATGACTTTCCTCGGTGCCGTACCCCTTACGGCGTCCCCCTCCCCCCGAGGAGCGCCCCCACGCTCCCTCCCTCCAGCCCTTTCCCGCCGATGTGGAAGCCGACGCGTGTGCGCGTCGGCGGTCACCTCGGGTCCCTGCCCGCCTGGTTCCCTCCAGGCCCACCTCTCCCTGGTTTCCCCCCCAGGCCTACATCACGGAGTCTCAGATGAACGTTGGATTCGTTGCGCCCCTCGCGGGCCTCGCTGTTGTCTCGTCGGCCTCGGCCACCTTCACCGGTTTCGTGGTCAGCTCGGTGGATGTCACCAACAGCGGCCAGAGCCTCCGCGTCTACACCGTCGCCGCCCGCTTCGATGGCCCGACCGACACCCTGCTCAATTGCTTCAACTTCGGGAGCGCCGGCGGCTCGATGACCGGGTTCTGGCACAAGGACCAGGCCTACTACAACTCGGGGGTCCTCTCGCAGGAGTTCGGCACCTGGAACCCGTCGCAGACCGGCTCTGCGACCATTAATCGCCCCTTCGACTCCTACCTCACGATCGGCGGGCAGGCCACCCCGACCAACACCACGAACGCCGACCCCTCGTGGGTTACGGGCGGCAACGCCGACGCCCGCAGCTGGAACCGCGCCGATCTGCCGAACAATGGCACCTTGGGCTGGTTCAACTCGAATCCCCCGAACCTCCAGGGTCGGGTCGGCAACTCGCCGGGTCTCGCGACCAACCTGGTCCGCATCGGCCAGTTCGTGCTGAGCGCCACCGACCCGAGCCAGGCGGGCATCGGTCGCGACTACGTGGTGACCCTCGGTTACAACTCGGGCATCGCCGGCAGCCCCGTGCAGTTCGCAACCTCGGTGTTCTCGCTGCCCGCGCCGGGGGCGATCGCGGTCCTCGGACTCGCTGGTCTTGCCGGCCGCCGTCGCCGCTGACCTGAGCCGATCACTGCCGGCGCCAGCCTCGCCGGCGGCCCCCGGCGGCAACCGAACCGACATCACAAAGTTCCTCGCAAACGCCCCCGACCCTGTCGGGGGCGTTTGCCATGCATCCGGGACGAGACGACACCAGCGCGGCAGCCTGCCCTGGCATCCATGGACGGATCTGAACACCCGGAATCACCGCCGATAACGGTGTTGCATCCGCGGAAGAACGCATCCACAACTTCCTGCAAACCAATGCTTTACACGGCCTGGCGTCCGCCGCTCCGCGATCGTCAGAAAACCCGTGATTTCGACCAGCGCTTGCGCAGAACCGGCGCCGCCACCTCTCTTCTCTTGTGCACTCGGTGAAGTCCACGCCCGCGATGGGCGGTCGGAGACTTCCCCGAGGGCTCGTAGTCCCCGCTCTCGGAGAACCCGAGACCTTCCCAAACGACGAGGCACGCTTCCCCCGCCTCGGCCCCCTAAGTAGGAGAGAACAATGAAGACTGGAATGATCGCTACCCTCGCTGGCCTCACCGTCGCCGCCTCGGCTTCGGCCACCTTCACCGGTTACGTCGTCACCTCGCAGGCTGCCTCGAACAGCGGCCAGAGCCTGACCGTGTACACCGTCTGGGCGCGCTTCAATGGCCCGACCGACACCGTCCTCAACGCGTTCAACCTCGCGGGTGTCGCTGGCAGCTCGATGACCGGCTTCTGGCACAAGGACAACGCGTACTACAACTCGGGCGTCCTCCAGCAGGAGTTCGGCACCTGGAACCCGTCGCAGACCGGTTCGGTCCCCAACAACCGTCCGTTCGACTCGTACCTCACCATCGGCGGCCTCGCCACCCCGACCAACACCACGAACGCTGACCCGTCGTGGACCTCGGGCGGCAACGCCGATGCCCGCAGCTGGAACCGCGCTGACCTGCCGAACAACGGCACCCTCGGCTGGTTCAACTCGAACCCCCCGAGCAACCAGGGTCGCGTCGGTAACACCGGCAACACCGCCACCGACGTGCGCCTCGGTCAGTTCGTCCTCTCGGCGAACGACTCGGCCGCCCGCACCTACAGCCTGACCATCGGTTACAACGATGGCGTCCCCGGCTCGCAGGTTGCCTTCGGCAGCGGCTCGTTCAGCCTGCCGACCCCGGGCGCCATCGCCCTCCTCGGTCTCGCTGGCCTCGCTGGCCGTCGTCGCCGCTGAGCGCATCAGTTAGGAACGTAACTTCCTCCACCGCCGCGACCTCGGTCGCGGCGGTGGTCTTTTTGCTGCATCGTCGAACGTCGGGTGCCGGTGCGGCACGGCGAACTCCCCGCGCGGCCAATGTAAACGCCGCGTGAGGGTATCGCTCATGCTCGTCAGGTTGACTTGCATCGTCCGCGAAGCGTCGCATCATGCGGGTCGGAGGCGCGCTGGAGACGGTTCACACCGGCTCGCGCGAGGAAACGGGCTCTGGTCGAGCCGTTGGACCATTGATTCACTCAGTCCATGCCCTGTGTCCAGCAGGCTGGTTGTGTTTGGTCCCTGTTCCCTGTCCCTGTTTCGAAAGAGTTCCCATGCTGAAGATGACTGTCCTCGCCCTCGCGGCGACCGTGTCGAGCGTTGCCTCGGCGTCCTTCGTTGGCTTCTACACCGACATGACCACCGTGACCGACGGTGGCACGACCGTCGACGTGTATGTCCTGTACGCGCGCTTCAACGCCCCGACCGACACCGTCCTGAATGCCTACAACTTCAACGGCCTCGCCGGCGCGACGATGAACGGGTTCTTCCACAAGGACAATGCCAGCAGCGGCGTCCTCCAGACCACGAGCGGCACCTGGAATCCGTCGCAGACGGGCTCCATCGCCAACAACCGCCCGTACGACTCGTACGTCACCATCGGCGGCCTGCCGTCGGTCACCAACGTCACCAACGCCGATCCGTCGTGGGGCGCGGCCCTCAGCTGGGACCGCGCCGACGTCCCGAACGGCCAGAACGTGGGTTGGTTCAATTCCAACCCGCCGAGCCTGCAGGGTCGCGTCGGCGGCACCGGCAACACCGCCGACTCGGTGCGCCTCGGCCAGTTCGTCATCGCCTCGGGCGCGAATGCCGGCACCTTCAACCTGAAGATCGCCTTCAACAACGGCGTCGCGGGTAGCCCGGTCCAGTTCGCCGAGTCCACCTTCAGCCTGCCGGCTCCGGGCGCGATCGCCCTGCTCGGCCTCGCTGGCCTTGCTGGCCGTCGTCGCCGCTGAGCGCATCGGTTCCGAACGCAGCCTCCTCCACCGCCGCGACCTCGGTCGCGGCGGTGGGCTTTTTGCGAAGTGCATGGCTGTCAACGGCTTGCGCGAAAAGAACTTGCGATCATGCCGACGCGGCGCCGGACTGCGCGCCAGGGCTCTGCGCAAGGAAACGGTGTTTTTCCAAAAACACCGCCCACCGTTCTTGACCACCCTCCGATTCGGAAGCATGTTCGTCATGCGCATCGCCCTGCTCATTCCAGTGAGCAGCGCGCGGAACGCTCGCGCCGAGACCGATGGAGGTCGGACTCGGTGCCAGACTGGGAACCAAGGGGCTTCACGCCGTGTCCAGCGGCCTGAGGCGAAATCGATCCCGTGACTCGCCGTCCAGGCAAGTCTTCTGTCCCCTGTGTTCCTGTCCCCTGTTCATGTAAAGGATTGAGAATATGAAGCTTATGGCTCTTGCCCTCGCGGGCGCGGTCTCGAGCGTTGCCTCGGCGACCTTCGTTGAGTACTACACCGTCAAGACCTCGACCACCAGCGGCGCGGTCGCCCTCGACGTGTACGTCCTCTACGCGCGCTTCAACGGCGCCACGGACACCGTCCTCAACGCGTTCAACTTCAACGGCGTCAACGGCGCGACGACGAACGGCTTCTACCACAAGGACAACGCGTACCTCAACAGCGGCGTCCTCATGAAGGAGTACGGCACCTGGAATCCGTCGCAGACCGGTTCGGTCACCCTGAACCGCCCGTTCGACTCGTTCCTCACCATCGGCGGCACCGCCAACCCGACCAACACCACGAACGCTGATCCGTCGTGGACTGGCGCTGCCAGCTGGAACCGCCCCGACATCCTCGACGGCGCGAACGTCGGCTGGTTCAACTCGAACCCCCCGAACAATCAGGGTCGCGTGGGCGTCGGCACCGGCGCTGGCGCGAATCCGGCTGACGCGGTCCGCCTCGGCCAGTTCGTGGTCGACGCGGGTGCGAACATCGGCACCTTCAACCTGAAGATCGGCTACAACAACGGCGTCGCGGGCTCGCCCGTCCAGTTCGCCGAGTCGACCTTCACCCTCGGCGCCATCCCGGCTCCGGGCGCGATCGCCCTCCTCGGTCTCGCTGGCCTCGCCGGCCGTCGTCGTCGCTGAGCGACGCGATACGCGGACCTGATTCGCAAGGGACTGAAAGACCCCACCCGCCGCGGCTTGCCCGCGGCGGGTGTCTTTTTCGGCGCAACGGGATCTCGGAGCAGTTGTCCGTGATGAGCGGTTGCAGGACGTGCCGCGCATGGACTTGTCCCAAAATCGCCTGAATCGGTTCGTCACCGCGCGAGTTGCATATATCTTGAGTCTGTGCTCGTCCGGGGCCGGCGAGCGTATCTCACCTCATTCTCAGAGCAGGAGTTCCATAGTGAAAACGAGTCTGACTCTTGGTGGTCTGCTCCTCGGCAGCGCCGCCATCTTCCTCGGCCAGTTCCAGGCGACCGCTCTCCCCGGTGACGGCGACGGCGGCACTGCATCGGTCGGCCCCGACGTGATCGTTGGCGCGATTCCCGACGTCGCGCGCTATGCCCCGGGCATCTACAACACCGTTGAGTACGCGTCCTACGCGTTCGGCTCGACGAGCTGCAACATCGGCACCACCAATCTTCAGTGGCAGCCGAACCCGAGCAACCTGCACCCGACCATCCCGCAGAACCTCTACCGCATCAAGAACGGCGCGATCGAGCAGATCGGCCTCTCGTGGTGCAAGCACGGCTTCTGCGCGCTGCAGCAGACCCTCTGCGGCGCCTGCACCCCCGCGGGCGCTGGCTGCCCGACCGTGCTCGGCATCGGCTGCTCGGATCCGTACACCGCGGGCCTCAACGGCACGCAGTCGGATCTCAAGGGCCGCGGTCCGATCAACGCGTCGACCGGTGTCTTCTCCGGCACCTACACCGACCCGACCGCTCCGGCCGCGCTTCCCGCCTCGCTCCGCGAGCGCGTGATGGTGGCTCGCGCGGATCTCGATCCGGCGCAGAACGCTGGCGCGACCTACTACGCCGAGTGCGCCTACATCCACCCGGATGACGCGACCTCGGGCAACGACAACAACAACGCCTCGTACCGCAAGCTGACGGTCGGCGCGACCTGGTCGACCACGCAGGGCTACCCCCTGACGCTCACCGGCGCGACGCTCCAGCAGCTCCCCGCGATCTTCGCGTGGCAGGCTGAGTTCCCGACCTCGGTCGGCGTGAAGAGCTACGACGTGGCCGGCGACGGCCGCTTCATCATCGGCTACCGCGTCACCGACAACGGCAACGGCACCTGGCACTACGAGTACGCGGTCTACAACCTGAACTCGGACCGTGCGGGCGGCAGCTTCTCGGTTCCGGTTCCGGCCGGCGTCACCGTGTCGAACATCGACTTCAAGGCGCCGAAGTACTTCAACGGCGAGCCGTACACCAACGCGGCGTGGACCGTGACCCAGGCCGACGGCATGATCACCTGGGCGTGCGAGCCGAACACCAACGTGAACGCGAACGCGCTCCGCTGGTCGACGCTCTACAACTTCCGCTTCGATGCCAACGTGGCTCCCGCGACCAACCTCGGTCTCGTGAACCTCGGCCTCTGGAAGGCTCCGACCGCGCAGAGCACGGCGACCACCGTCCAGATGGGCGCCCAGATCCCGTCGATCCCGGCTCCGCCGGCGATCGCGGGCGACTTCGACCGTGACGGCGACGTCGACGGTGCCGACCTCGCGACCCTGCTCAACAGCTGGGGCGGCGCGGGTGGCGACCTCGATGCCAACGGCACGTCGGACGCTGCGGACCTCGCGATCCTCCTCAACAACTGGGGTTGATCGAACGCGCTCCGCCGGTATGCCGGCGGAAGACCGCACGCCAATCCGCGTGTGAAATCTCGTGAGTGAACTCGGGTGGGGCCTTCGGGCCCCACCCGTCTTTTTGTCGGCGTCGAGCCTGTCTCGGCGTGCTCGCGAAGACGAAGGGCGGGCTTTTTCCGACGACCTCGGAAGCTGCGTGCCTCGTTTGCGGCAGACCACGCGAATGGGCAGCGCCCCTCGCAGCAATCAGCGCAACACCTCTCCATGCGCCGCGGAGCCCCGCGGCCGCCCGAAGACCACCATGATCCAGAAGCTCTCGCTCGTCTCGTCCATCCTCCTCGCCGCCAGCGCCCTGGCGCTGGGCAACGCCACGCACGCGCAGGTCGCGCCCCCGAAGGGTGGCGATGCGCCGAAGCTGCCGCGCCTCGAGGGTCTGCGCACCTACGCGGTGCAGCAGCTCGCCGTGCCGGCCGGGATTCCCGAGGTCGCCGACATCGCGGTGACGATCGACGGCAAGCCGGAGATCCTCCACCTCGTGCGCACCTCGCTGCGAACGGACAAGGCCAAGCTCCTGCTCGACCGCGGCGACGGCAAGCTCGAGGAGGCACCGCTTCCGCCTCACCGCACCTACCGCGGCATCGTCGCGTCGAGCGGCGCGCTGGTGTCGGCGTCGATCGTCGACGGACGCCTCTCCGCCATGATCGACCTGCCGAGCGACACGCTCTGGGTGCAGCCGATGGCGGCCGTCGCGCCGACCGCGGCGGGGTTCGCGACCACCGCGCACGCGGTCTACCGGCACTCGGATGTGCTGCCCTTCGACGACCACCGCTGCGGCAACGACGAGGTCAAGCTGGCCGAGCCGGACTGGATGCTCGACCTGCCGACCGATCCGGCGCAGGGCGGATCGATGCAGCCGGACGCCTCCGGCGCCGGTGGTGAGGGCGGGATCGCGGGCACCTCGCCGTTCATCGCCGAGATCGCGTTCGACGCGGACTTCGAGTTCTTCCAGCTGAACGGCTCGAACGCGGTGAACGTGGTGAACGACATCGAGAACGTCATGAACAACGTGTCGCTGGTGTACGACCGCGACGTGAACATCTCCTACGAGTTCAGCGGGTTCGTCGTGCGGACGACGGCCGCCGACCCGTACACCACGACGGTGATGAACGACCTGCTGTGCGAGTTCCGCACCAAGTGGAACACGACGCCGGAGAACCAGATCCAGCGCGACGTCGCGCAGCTCTTCACCGGCAAGCAGATCACGGGCAACGTGATCGGCCTCGCGTGGCTGGGCGTCGTGTGCAACCAGGTCGGCAACGACTGCGCGGCCACCGCGAACCTGGCGTACTCGTGCGTCGAGAGCCGCTTCACCGGGATCGCCGACTTCCGCACCTCGCTGTCGGCGCACGAGATCGGCCACAACTGGCAGTCGGGCCACTGCGACGCGACCAATCCGTGCAACATCATGTGCTCGGTGATCAACAGCTGCCAGGGCACGACGGGCGCGAACCTCAAGTTCTCGCCGACCGAGCAGGCGGCGATCACGGCCTACCGCAACGCGGTCGCGTGCGACGTGGCGCTGCCCGCGCCGATCGCGCTGCCGTTCAACGAGACCTTCGACGCGAGCGCCGCGATCAACACCAACTCGTGGATCTACTCGAAGGGCGCGGCGGTCTCCACCGCGGCGGTGGGCGAGCCGAGCCCGACGCGGTCGCTCAACCTCGACGCGATCGGCAACCTCGAGTACGGCGACGACGAGATCCGCTCCAACTACATGCTGCTCGCGGGGCTGCCGACCGTCATCGTGCAGTACGCCACCCAGCACAGCGGCGTCGAGGTCGGCAAGCAGCTGGTCGTCGAGTACCTGAACACGGCGCTCGACTGGGTCAACCTGAACACCATCACCTCGACGGGCGTGAACCAGACGACCTTCACCCAGCACCAGCACACGCTGCCGGCCAACGCGAAGCACAACAAGTTCCGCCTGCGCTTCCGCACGCTCGTCGACGCCGCGGACGACGACTGGTACATCGACGACGTCCGCGTCGTGACGGTGATCGTGCCGTCGAACGACGAGTGCAGCACCGCCACCGCGATCGGCGAGGGCTCGTTCGCCTTCAACTCGACGAACGGCACCGACAGCGCCACCACGCTGCCCGCGTCGTGCGACGAGGGCGCGGGCACGGTGATGAACAACGACCTCTGGTACCTCTACAGCGCGACCTGCTCGGGCACGGCGACGGTGAGCACCTGCGGCACGGCGGCGTTCGACACCCGCCTCGCGGCGTACGCGACGGTCTGCCCGCCGGCGGGCGCGCTCATCGCGTGCGACGACGGCACGGCCGGCTGCGCGACCGGGACCTCCTCGATCAGCTTCAACGCGGTGGCCGGCCTGAGCTACTACATCCGCGTCGGCGGCGCGACGGCGGGCGGCACGGGAACGCTCACGGTCTCGTGCGTGCCGGCGGCGGTGTGCGAGGCCGACCTCAACGGCGACCTGGTCGTGGACGGCGCCGACCTCGCGGCGGTGCTCAACGCCTGGGGCACGCAGAACGCCGACATCGACGGCGACGGCAGCACGGGCGGCTCGGATCTCGCCGCGGTGCTCAACAGCTGGGGCGCGTGTCCGTAAGCGGCGGGACGCCGAGCGTGATCTCGCGCGGTGGGACGCCGGTCGTGATTGCACGCGGCGGGACGCCGATCGGGATTGCACGCGGCGAGCCACCGTTCCGCGCGGGAGCGGCTATAACGCGGGTCGATGGACGAGAGCGATGACGCCCCCACCACCACGCCCCGCACGGGCGGCCGACCTGCGCTGAGTCGGCTTGCGATGGCGTCGGCCGCGATGGGCGGCGTGTCGCTGCCGCTCGTCTGCTGCGGCGCGGGGCTCTCGGGGGCGTTCGCGATCCTGCTCGGGATGATGGCGCTCGACCGCATCAAGTCGTCGGGCGGCGCGCTGCGCGGACGGGCCGTCGCGTGGTCCGGCATCGTGACCGGGCTGCTGACGGTGGTGCTTTCGGTGATCTGGCTCTCGGCGGTGGCGGACCTGCAGACCGAGTGGGACCGGCAGTTCGCCGACGGCGTGCGGAAGACCTTCGATGCCCGCGACGAGCAGACCTCGCTCGAGGCGCTGCGCTGCTGGTCGGCGGCGAGCAGCGAGAGCGTCTCGGCGCGCGAGATCCTCGCCTTCGCGGGCGGGGTGCGCGAGCGGCTCGGCGCGTTCGACTCGATGAGCGTGAACTCGAAGGACGTCGCGCCCGACCTGCTCGGCAACCACATGGTGAGCTACGTGGTCAACTTCGACTTCGCGTCGGGGCGGCGCTCGGGCATGGTCACCGGACGGCTGCGCACCTCGAGCGAGGCGTGGGCGCCGACGCTGCAGATCGCCTCGATCCTGCTGAACGAGCCGGACGCGCCCGACGGCGTGCTGGTGTTCCCGCGGCCGAGTGCGGCGAAGGGGTCGGCGAAGGATGCCGCGAAGGATGCGGGAGCGGACGGCGTGAAGGACGGTGCGAAGGACGCGGTGAAGGATGGAGATGCCGAGGGATCGGCGTCGCAGGCGCAAGGCACCACACAGGAGGTCGCGAAGTGAACGGATCGCCCGACGGAGCCGGACATCGCACGCACGCACACCAAGCGAACGCGCACACGCACGGGCATGGACACGCTGCGACGACCGCGGGTGCGCCCACGCTGCCGGCGCTCGCGGGTGCGCGGGTGACGGTGATGGGACTCGGGCAGTTCGGCGGCGGCGTGGGCGTGACGCGCTTCCTGGTGTCGCAGGGCGCGCGCGTGACGCTCACCGACATCAACCCGGCGGAGTCGCTGGCGGACTCGCTGGCGCAGCTTTCCCGCGAGATCGCGGACGGGCGGGTGCAGTGCGTGCTCGGCCGGCACCAGGAGTCGGACTTCACCGACACCGATTTCGTGGTCGCGAATCCCGCGGTGCCGACGCCGTGGAGCAATCCGTTCCTCGCGGCTGCGCGCGCGGCGGGCGTGCCGCTGCTCACCGAGATCGGGCTGACGATCGCGGCGCTGTGCGCGCGCGGGGTGACCAACTTCGTCGGCGTCACGGGCAGCGCGGGCAAGAGCACGACCTCGGCGATGCTGCAGGCGGCGCTCGACGGCGGCGGACGGCGCGCGCACCTCGGCGGGAACATCGGCGGCTCGCTGCTCGGCTCGCGCGATTCGATCGGACGCGACGACTTCGTGGTGCTCGAGCTCTCGAGCGCGATGCTGTGGTGGATCGGCGAGACGATCGCGTGGTCGCCGCGGGTCGCGGTGTTCACCAACCTGCTCGCGAACCACATCGACTGGCACGGCTCGTTCGACCACTACGCGCGGTCGAAGTCGTTGATCCGCGCGTTTGCGCCGGCGGATGCGCGGTTCGTCACCGGCTTCGAGGGCACCGAGGCGGCGGCGCGCGCGGTGGCCCTGGGCGCGGAGGCCCTGGGCGCTGAGGCATGGTGGCGCGGCGCGACCAGGACCGGCGTCGACCTGCCTGCGGCCGATGAGATGGAGACGCCCATTCCCGGGCGGCACAACAAGGGCAACGCGCGGCTCGCGCTCGAGGGCGCGGTCGCCGCGTACGAGGCCGCGGGGCTGGACGCAGCGTCCGCGCTGCCGGAGCTCAGGCGGCGGATCGGCGCGTTCGGCGGACTGCCGCATCGGCTCGCCTTCGTGGCCGAGTCGCGCGGCGTGCGCTACTTCAACGACTCGAAGTCGACGACGCCCGAGGCGACGCTCCTGGCGGTGGAGGCGTTCGACGATCCCGCGCGCGTGCATCTGATCGCCGGCGGATACGACAAGAAGGTCGATCTCGCCAGCGTGCGGGCGCTGGGCGATCGGATCGCGGGGCTCTACGCGATCGGGGTCACGGAGCCGAAGCTGCTCGGCGGTGCGCGGTCGCACGCGTGCGGCACGCTGGCGGCGGCGATGGATCGCATTCGCGCGACGGCGAAGCCGGGCGACGTGGTGCTGCTCTCGCCGGCGTGCGCGAGTTGGGATCAGTTCAAGAACTACGAGCAGCGCGGGGAGTACTTCGCGGAGCTGGCGCGCGGTGTGGGCGCGTCAGCAGCGCATCACTCGTAGTACTTCGCGCGCTTGGGCAGCTCGCCGCCCTGCGGGGTCCACCAGGCGGGCTTGCCGGTGACGCCGTCGACGCGGTCGACGTACTCCGCCGGCTCCTCGCGCCATTCGGTTCCCTCGCGCACCAGGTAGTCGATGCGGCGGCAGCCGGTGGGCGGGCAGGTGAGCTGGTTGGTCAGGCGACCGGTGGAGGTGCCGGCGTCCCAGATCGACCAGACCATGCGGTCGGGGCGCTCGACGGGATCGTCGCCCTCGCCCTCGAGGAAGTTCATCGTGAGCTGCTTGCCCGCGGGGATCTCGAGCTTGAAGAACGGCTTCTCGGTGCGGGTGTCGACCACGGCGATGGTGACGGGGCGCATCTCCGACGAGACGTACGTGTAGCCGCCGCCCGAGTACGGGTAGATGCCGCCGCGCGGGCTGTAGCAGCCCGCGAGCAGGAGCGTGGTGGCGGCGAGCGAGATCGTGGTGATGCGAGTCATGGCGTGGTCTTCGGTGCTGCGCGCGAGGTTGGACGAACGGGTTGGACGCGCGGGCTGGGCCGGGCGAATCCGTGGTGACCTCAGGCGACCCGTGGAATCGGGCGACCGTGGTATCGGCCGAGTCGGGGCGGGCACTTCGGGATTTGGCGAGCCGGCCGAGCGGTTTTGGCGACAATGGAGGCGATGAGCAACCCCCTGCCAGCGCTTCGGATCGGTCATGGATACGACCTGCATCGGCTCGAGGCGGCGGCACCCGCCGGCGCGGGGCGGCCGTTCGTGCTCGGAGGCGTGCGGTTCGAGCATCCGGTGGGGCCCGTCGGGCACTCGGACGGCGACGCGGTCTACCACGCGGTGGTCGACGCCCTGCTCGGGGCGCTCGGGCTGCCGGATATCGGACAGGCCTTCCCCGACACCGACCCGGCATGGGATGGGCAGGACTCGGCGTACTTCATGGAGTCGGCCCGGGCGAAGGTCGCCGAGGCGGGTTTCGCGGTCGTGAACCTCGATGTGACGGTGATCTGCGAGCGGCCGAAGCTCTCGCCGCGCAAGGGCGAGATGATCGGCAACATCGCGCGGCTGCTCGGGATCGGGGCCGAGCGGGTCAATCTCAAGGGCAAGACGCACGAGAAGGTCGACGCCGTCGGCGAGGGGCGGGCGGTCGAGGTGCATGTGGTGGCGCTGCTGGCGAAGGTGTGACGCGGCGCGGGGCGGGGTGCTGAGCGGCGCGGGGCGGGCGCCCGTGCGGTCGCGGGGGCGGATGCGGCATCCTGTTACGCTCCGCAGTTCCGGCAGCGGTGCCGGCCAACCCGTTGGAGCCCCCTGCATGCGCGCGATCGTGACTGGCCAGATCGGTGTCGACAAGAAGCCCTATCTCAAGGCGGTCAAGGACGCGGGCGAGCTGCGCGGCGAGCCGATCGAGCTCTTCAACCTCGGGGATCTGATGTACGCCGAGGCGCGCGACGTGCGGCCGGGGCGCATCCTCGACCTGCCGATCTCGCGGCTGGCGGCGCTGCGGCGCGCGGCGTTCAAGGACGTCATCGCGGCCACGCTGCCGGCGAAGGAGCACCGCAACGTCATCGTGAACACCCACGCCACCTTCCGTTGGCGGCACGGGCTGTTCTCGGCGTTCGACTTCGACCAGATCGCGAAGTTCGAGCCGAACATGTTCATCTGCCTCGTCGACAACGTGGAGGTGGTGCACCAGCGGCTGCACGCCGAGCACGAGATCGACGCGACGCTCAAGGACTGCATGGTCTGGCGCGAGGAGGAGATCCTCGCCACCGAGCTCCTCGCGCAGGCGATGGGGTGCCAGAGCAACTTCTACATCCTCTCGCGCGGACGCATGCAGGACACGGTCGAGACCGCGACGCGGCTGGTCACGCGGCCGGAGATGCGGAAGGTCTACCCGAGCTTCCCGATGAGCCACGTGGTCGACATGCCCGATGTGCTCGCGGAGATCGACCACTTCCGCGCCGAGCTGGCGCGGCACTTCATCACCTTCGATCCGGGCGACGTGGACGAGAAGCTGCTCCTCGACCGGGCTCTGGCCGCGGCGCGCGAGGGCAAGGACTGGATCGAGACCAGCGCGCACACCTTCGGTGGGCGCGCCGGGCGGCCGATCCGGGTGTCGGTGCGCGAGGTCCTCGACATCGCGGGCGACGTCGACGGGCAGATCTACATGCGCGACTTCAAGCTGATCGACCAGAGCGACATGATCGTGTCGCTGGTCCCCGAGCTGCCGAACGGCACGCCCGGCCTGTCGAGCGGCGTGGAGCGCGAGCTCCAGCACGCGTGGGAGCACACGAAGGAGGTCTACGTCGTGTGGAAGCCCCGCAAGGCGCCCAGCCCCTTCATCACCGAGACCGCGACCAAGATTTTCCCCACGGTCGACGCGGCGCTTGCGTACTTTGAGTCGAAGGGCATGTTCCACCCCGGCAACCTCTTCGGGCACTGAGCCCGGCGTGGACGAGGACCGGTCGCCGGCGACCGCCGGTCGGAGAGTTCCACTGCGATGCCGCGCTTCAAGCTGACCATCGCCTACGACGGCACCGAGTTCCACGGCTGGCAACGGCAGGAGCCCGCGGACGCGCCTCCCCTGCGGACCGTGCAGGGCGTGGTGCAGGAGGCGGTGCGCGACCTGCTGCGCCAGCCGGTCGAGGTGGTCGGCGCGAGCCGCACCGATTCGGGCGTGCACGCGGTCGGTCAGGTCGCGGCGTTCACCGCCGACGTACGGGTGCCGCTCGAGCGGCTGGCGCAGGCGATCACGGCGCGCCTGCCGCGCGATGTGCAGGTGCTGACCGCGGAGCGGGTCGACGACGGCTTCAATCCGATCGGCGGCGCGCGGAGCAAGTGCTACCGGTACACGATCGAGCACACGAGCCATCCGCATCATCCGCGGCCGCTCTTCGACCGGAACCTGGTGTTCGCCACGCCCTACGCGCTCGATGTCGGGCGGATGCAGGACGCCGCGCGCAGGCTGGTCGGGACCTACGACTGCGCGAGCTTCGCGCAGGTCGACCACGGGCGTGCGACCACGGTGCGCACGATCTACGACTGCATCGCGCGCGCGCCGGCGCCGCGACGGGTCGAGATCGAGATCGCCGCGAGCGGCTTCCTCTACAACATGGTGCGGATCGTGGCGGGCACGCTGATGGAGGTCGGCCGCGGCCGCATCGGGCCGGAGGACATCCAGCGGATCATCGAGGCGCGCGACCGCCGTGCGGCGGGACCGACGCTTCCTCCGCAGGGGCTGTGCCTGCGCTGGATCTGGTACGGGAGCGGCACGCCGGCGGAGGGCGCGGCCAGTGCGGGCGGACCACCGGTGGAGGACGACGCATGCGTGGACTGACCGGGAGCGGCTCGTGCTGGAGGTCGACGGCGGCCACCCTCGTGGCGGGCGCGCATGCGTGGACGATGGTCGCGATGGCGGTGCCATCGGTGATCGTCGCGGTGCCCCAGTGGGCCACGGCGCAGACGCTCGACCTCGGCGGCGTGCCGCAGGGTCCGCCGATCGCGGAGCGGAATGGCGCCGCCGACCTCGCGTCGGCGATGGAGGCCGAGGAGCGCGAGCTTTCGGTCGCCGCCGAGAGCCTGACGGGAGAGGCGCGGTCCGGCGTGCGGGCGCGGGCGCGGGTGCGTGCGGTCGCCGCATATCTGCTGCGGTCGGGATCGATCAAGCCGTGGGACGAGAGTGCGCCGGCCGCGGCAGGCGCGCGACTGGCGCAGCTCGTGGGCCGAGTCGACGCGGTGGTGGAACTGGCGGTCGCCGGGCGCGGACTCCGCGATCGGACGATCGGTCCCGCCGAGGCCAAGCGCGCGCTTCGGCTGCTCGATGCCATCGCCGACTGTCCGAGCGACGGCATGCGCCGCGCGATGGTTGCGCCCGCAGAGCGGCTTCCCGAGGAGATCGCGCGCGCGCTCGGCTCGATGCTCGCCCCGCTGGCGGAGCTCGCGACGCTGATCGAGGGCCCGCAGAACGACGACCCGTGGCCGGTGATCATCGATGCGCGCGCGTCGAACCCGGACCGCGCGGCGAGGACGCCGACGAGCGCGGAGATCGGGCGGAGCATCGAGGCGCTGCCGGCGGGCGCGGTGCGCGACCGGCTGCGCGAGACGCTCGCAGGCTGCGCGACGCCTTCGGCGCTGCGGGCGCTTGACCGCGCGACCGCAGCCATCGGATGGCTCGAGGGGATACGCGCCAAGGGCGCGCCGTGGCCGATGCCGCTGCCGGCGATCGACGCGGCGTGCGGGCGGATCGCCGAGGCGGCCTCGCTGCTCACCACCGACGGAATCGCGGGCAACGACGCGCGCGCGGCGATCGATGCACTGGACGCGACGCTCCCGGCGGCGCAGGCGCTGCTCGACCTGCGCGCCGCACCGTCGACCGCCGACGCGGCGCGCGACGCGCTGTCGGATGCCGCCGCCGCCCTACTGGCGCCGCCGGCGGGAGGCGCGCAGGGCGAGCGCGAGCGGGCGCGCGCCGCGTCCCGCGTGCGCGAGGCGTGCGCGGCCGCACGGAGGCTGGAGCAGTCGCTCGCCGCCGAGGCACCGCGCGACCTCAAGGACTCGCTGCGGCAACTCGACCGTGACGCGCGCTTCGCGGTGCGCGCGCTGCCGCCCGCGCTCCGCGAGATCTGCGCCGATCCGTCGCGGTCGGGCGAACCGGGCAACCTGTCGGCGCTCGAGCGCGTCACATCGATCGATCTCGACCGATCGCGGATCGTCGCCATGCAGTCGATGATCGATGGCATCGGCGCGATCCGCCCAGGCGCTGGCCGCGCGTTCGCGACGCAGGCCAAGCGCATGGCCAGGCTGCTGACCGATCCACTCAAGCGCGAGCAGGGCCAGGCCGCGTTCGCGTCGCTCGAGGCGCAGTACGGAGCGGCGTTCCCGTTCGCGTACGAAGATGAACTCAAGCGACGCACGCCGCGCGCCGTCGAACTCACGGGCGGCGCGCCGGAGCGGCTGATCGAGCGCGCCTCGGCGCTGCGCGCGGCCTGGTGCGAGGCCGTCGGCAACGGCGACCTCGGCGGCGTGGCCGCGCGGCGGCTCGAGCAGGCGGCGCGGCTCTGCAGGTCGATCCGCGACCTCGACCAGGTGATCGAGCCGATCGACCGCGCGGCCGGCGACCGGCTCGCGACCTGGGGTCCGTGGGCGACGCGCCGCGCGATGGTCGCCCCCGCGACGCAGGACCTCGCGGCGCGCGCGAACCTCGCGGCGAGGAGTTTCATCGCGGCGAACACGGCGGAGGGCGTGGCGGCCTTCGAGCGCGATCTGCTCGCGCTCGAGACGGCGATCCCGCTCGTCCGCCTCACCGCCGCGCTCGAGCGTAGGCTCACGCCGGTGCTGCGCGGCGACCCGGACACGCTGGGCGCGCAGCTCGCACCCCTGCTCGCGACCCCGGGCGGCAACGCGTACCTCGCGCACGAGTGGCGGCGGTTCCTCACCCTGCACCGCGCGATGATCGAGTCGGAGTTCGCCAGGCGCTCGGGCGAGCCCGCGGTGCGCACAGCGCTTGCGGAGTACCTCGCGCTCCTTGCGCGCGACATCGAGCAGGCCGCATTCGGTGCGCCGAAGGCGATCACCCCGATCCCGGGCTTCGATGGGACGGCGCCGACGCAGGAGGCGCCGGGTTCGAGGTCGAGGACCGGTTCGAGGACCGGTTCGAAGACTGGCTCGAAGTCGGACCCGAAGCCGTCCGGTGGCGACGGCGGCAGCCGCCGCGATCGATAGGATCCACGCCCATGAACATCGTGGTCGTCGCTCCCCACCCGGATGATGCGGAACTCGGCATGGGCGGCACCGTGGCCCGACTCGCCAGCGAAGGCCACCGCGTGCTGGTGGTCGACATGACGAACGGCGAACCGACCCCGAAAGGCTCGCCCGAGCAGCGCGCGCGCGAGGCCGCGGCGGCCGACGCCATCCTCGGGTGCACCCGCGTGAACCTCGGGCTCCCGAACCGGCGGCTGGAGCACACGCTTGCGGCGCGCCACGCGCTCGCCGCCGTGCTTCGCGCGCACCGCTGCGACCTGATGTTCGTGCCGCATCCCGAGGATGCCCATCCCGACCACATCGCCGCGACCCGCATCGCGGAGGACGCCCGCTTCGATGCGAAGTTGACCAAGTCGGAGATCCCGGGCGACCCGATCCATCCGCGCCGCCTCGTCTACTACTACTGCACGCACCTGAAGGCGATGCCCGACCCGACCTTCGCGCTCGACATCAGTGCGTTCCGCAGCCGCAAGCGGGAATCGATCCTGGCCTACCGCTCGCAGGTGATCGACCACGAGCCCAACCGGCGCCTGCCCGACGACGTCGACGCGCGCGACCGCTTCACTGGCACCCGCATCGGCGTCGAGGCGGCGGAGCCGTTCTGGTGCCGCGAACTGCTCGGACTCGGATCGGTCGACGCCCTTTTGTAGCGCCCGCGCAATGTGGGAGCCGATCGGGACTCGGGTGCCTCCGAACCGAGCGAGCCGCTGATAGAGTGCCCCACCCGAATGGAAGACCTCTTCCACCAGATCCCGAGCTTGCTGTGCCAAGCGGCCGACGCCGCGGGCACGGCGGCGTCGACGGACGGCGGCGGGATCCTCGACTGGCTGCGGACCCACGGGCCCCAGTGGGTCGAGCAGTACGGCGCCTGGTTCATCTTCGTCGCCTTCATCGTGTGCGGCATCGGGCTGCACATCTCGGAGGACTTCCTGCTGATCCCGGCGGGCGCGCTGATCTTCCACGGGCACATGAACTGGCCCGAGACGCTGGCCGCGGCGTACTTCGGCCTCATCCTCGGTGACACGGGCTGGATCTGGGTCTGCCGCAACTTCGGCACCCGCCTTGTCCACAGCAAGCGCTTCAAGCGCATGATGCACCCGCGGCGCCTGCTCGAGGCGAAGCACGCGATGGAGGAGCGCGGCGCGATCGTGCTGATCCTCGCACGCTTCATCCCCGGGACGCGCACGCCGGTGCTCACGATGACGGGCATCCTCCACATGGCGTGGTGGAAGTTCCTCGCGGTCGAGTTCGTGACGGTGGCGATCACCGCGCCGGTCCAGATCGGCATCGGCTACATCGGCGCCAAGGGCTACGAGCGCGCGAAGGACCAGGGCAACATGCTCACCTGGGGCCTGGCGGGCGTGGCGCTGCTGGTGGCGGGCTTCTTCGCCTACCGCTGGTGGCAGCAGGCGAAGGCCCGCAAGGGACCCCGCCCCCGTGCGCCCGTCGCATGGCTGCGGACCTTCGGGCGGAATCCGCGCTCGGGCCCGAGCGGCGGGCCGAGCTCCGGACAGGCCGCGCATGCCGCGGCGCCCCGCGGCTGATCGAGACATCGGAGTCATGCGCGATCCGGCCTCGGCAGGAGGCGGTCGCGGTCGACCACGGCAGCGGCGGCGGGAACCTTGGTGGCACTGGCTTTCGTTGCCGTCGCCGACGGCTTGCCGCGCGCGCGCGACGGATCGTCGTCCTCATCGCCGGAGCCGAAGTCGAAGGGGCCGCTGAGCCCGTCGGGATCGTGCGCCTGTGCGCTGGACTGGCCTGCCGCCGCGGGCAGCTCGCGCGGATCGACGTCGATGAACTCACTCATGTCGGCGGAGGGAGGAATGTCGCGCACCTCGTCGTCGAGGATGCGGCCGCAGAGCTTGGCGAGCAACGCGCGGTCGTCGAGGCGTTCGGTGCCGGTGAGGAAGATGCCGAGCCGCGCCAGGCCGTAGATGACGCACCACAGCGCGTGGTGCAGCTCCGACGCGGAGGCGGGCAGTCGATCGGGGCGCGGCACCGCGACGCCGATCTCGACGAGCTGCCGACGGTTGGTCGTCTTGGGTGCCTGCTCGCAGTCGTAGCGGATCGCCGCCATGAACCGCTCGATGGGCTGCCCCTCGGCGCGGGCGGCATCGAGGATCGCTGCGATGCCGCGCTCGCGGACCTCGGTCTTGCGCGCGAAGACGGCGACGATCTCGCGCTCGGCGAGGCGGGGCCGGTGACGCTTCGGGCACGGCGCGTCGGCGGGCACGACGCTCGGCGCGCCGGCGGCGAACCGTTGGCGCTCGCTCACGTGCGCGACGCGGACGGGAGGCGCGGCGTCGGCGTCGGCAGGAGGCTCCGCCCCGTGCCCAGCCACATGCCGAGCCTCGCGCCTGCCGTCCCCGGACTTCCGCTGCTGCTTGCCGCCACGCGAACCACCGCCGTGAGCACCGCCCATGTCAAAGTCCATGTCAAAGCACGCGATCATCGCTTCACCCTCTTCCCTTCGTGTGTTGTGTGGAACCGAACCCGCGCGGCCGTCCCGACGGACGACCTCAGCGGCGGTGCAGCCTACCGCGCCGGCGCGCCGTTCCCGAATTCAGCACACATTTCCCGCGCGATTCCTCAGCCGCGCATTTTCGTGAAATGGTTCGCGCTCCACCAGACGGCGCCGGGCGGCAGCGTGACCTCGTCGCCGGGCAGCAGCGTGCGCCAGTTGGCGCTGCGCGCGGCGAGCTCGAGCGCGAGGTGCGCCGGGTCGGGCTGGTCGGACGGACGAGGCTGCGACCCCTGCGGCCGCATGCGCGGCCAGGTCTGCTCGATCCAGAACTCGCGCACGACGCAGGTCGCGCGCATCGTCCCGCGTTCGGCGCCACCGCCACGGGCGTCCGACGCGACGCGCGGCGCGCCGGAGACTGTTGACGCGATCGACGACCCACTCGGCGCAACGACCGGCTCAAGCACCGGCTCCGGCAGCGCCAGCTCCGCGTCGTCGCCGAGGAACTCCACCGCGCGACCGAGCTCAGGCTCGCCGTCCACGGTCGCCACCAGCAGCTCGTGCGCGCGACGCGTGCCCTCGATGAACTCCGCGGGAATCCGCCCGCGCAGCGTCGCGGCGGGCAGGCCGCACTCGGCGTGCGGCTCGAGCGGGATCCGCACGCGCGCGCCCACCGAGCCCGCGAAGTCCATCCGCTCGAGCGTGACCGTCACGCGCGCGCGCGCAAAGCCCGCGGGATCGCGGAACGCGCCGTCGTCGGACAGCACCACCTCGAGCGCGCCCGGCGTGCCGTGCGTGAAGCCGCCCGTCGGCTCGATCGAGAGCATGCGCGGCGCGCAGGCGCGGCGCACCGCGTGCCACGACGGCTTGGCGCGCGACTCGATGTCGACGAGCGACCACGAGTGCCCCGCCCACACGTCGTTCCACTGCCAGATGAGCGCGCCCATCGAGCGCGGCGCACCGGCGCGCAGCCAGCGCATCGCGACCGACATCGCGCGCGCCTGCAGGTGCTGCGCCTGCGCGACGTACTCGCGCGCACCGCGCGCCTCGCGGAAACGCGCCGCGAGGAAAGGCTTGTACTGGAAGTCGTCGCCGCCCCACGCCTTCTGCCGCAGCCGGAGCGCGTCGACGAGCTCGGCGGCGGTCATCTGCGCGGGATCGCGCGACGCCTCGAGGCAGTGCTCGGTGATGGTCGTCCAGCACGGCGGCGACTGATGGCCGAACTCGCTGGAGAACCGCGGCAGGATCGTGCGGTATCCCTCGATCTTCGCCTCGGCGTCCCAGGTGTGGCGATCGCCGTGGTCGGGGTCGTTCGGGTGGATGTCCATCGAGCCCGAGTACGGGCTCTCCGCCCAGTACGGCGTGCCGGGGTCGTGCGCGGCGACGGCCGCGGGCAGCGTCTCGAGCCAGTAGCGGAGTCCCCACGACTGGCCGGGGGCGAGGCGTTCCTTCCAGCCCCAGCTCCACCACGCGAGGATGTCCTCGTTGCCGCCGCACCAGAGCGCGAGCGACGGATGGCACGACAGGCGCTGCACCTGGTGCGCGGCCTCGCGCACGACCAGCGACGCGAACGGCTCGTCCTCGGGATAGGTCGCGCACGCGAACATGAAGTCCTGCCACACGAGGATGCCGAGTTCGTCGCACATCTCGTGGAACGCGCCCGGCAGGTAGATGCCGCCGCCCCACACGCGGACCATGTTGAAGCCGGTGTCGCGCAGGCGCGTGAGCTCGTCGCGCCAGTCCCACAGCGCCGAACGGCCGAAGGACGGTGGGATGAGGTTCGCGCCGCGGGCGAAGAGCGGCTCGCCGTTCAGCACGAAGCGGAAGCGTCGGCCCGCGTCGTCCGGCGCGGTATCGAGCTCGATGCGGCGCGGGGCGAAGCGCTGGGTCGCGATCGGCTTGAAGGAGCCGGCGGCGTCGCGGAACCCGACCATCGCGTTCCACCAGCAGAGGTCGTGCTGCGCGTCGCGGCGGTCCCAGGTGGTCCAGCGGTGCGCGACCTCCTCGGCGGGCAGCGTCACCTCGCCGCGCGCATCGCACGGGAAATGGCGCGGGTTCGCGCGCGCGCGCACCACGCACACGAGGCGCGACGCGTCGAACTCGCCCTGCGGCGTGACGCGGATGGTCACGCTGCCGTCGTCGTTCCAGCGCTGCGCGACCGACACGCCGGTGATGCGCGTCTCGCTCCAGCAGTCGAGGCGCGCGCCCTGGAAACCGACGGCGGGAACGCGCGGGCCCCAGTCCCATCCGAAGCTGCACGCGGCGCTGCGGGCGAAGCAGAACGGCGTCCAGTCGCCGTTCACGGGGCGCGCACCGAGTCGCTCCTGCCAGCGGAGCACCTCGTCGACGGGCGCGCGGAAGCGCAGCTCGAGCAGCGCGCGCTTGCCGCGCAGCGCGTCGGGGATCCGCGCGTCGAACGGGACATGCTCGCTCATGTGCGCGCCGAGCGCGACCGGTCCCGAGTCCATGCCGGAGAGCACGATGTCGCACGGCCCGTCGATCCACTCGATCGCGAGCGCGCAGTGGCGGCCGGCCTCGGCGCCGGGCACGTCGATCTCCGCGGAGAAGCACCAGTCGGTGCGGCCCACCCACTCGCCGTCGAGCTCGGCGCGCTCGCCCGCCTCGGCGCGCGCGATGCCCGCGTGCTCGAGCGCGGGGAACACCGACGCGTGGCCCGCGTGCGGCGGCACCGCGATCGGCCCTTCGAGCCGCGACGCACCCGCGCCGCCCGTCGCCTGCAGCCGCCAGCCCTCGAAGGGCAGCGGGATCCTGCGGAGATCACGCATCGGTCAGCGCTCCCCCGCCGAGCGCCCGGCCGCCTCAGCCTCGGCCGCCGGCTTCCCGACCGTGCCGTCGTCGCGCGCGTCGGTGCCGCGCTTGTCGAGCAGCACGAACATGCGGCGCAGGTCGCGGAATCCGCCGATGGTGAACCAGATCACCACGCTCGTGCCGACGAACAGCGTGAAGTACGTGTAGCCGCGCCAGAAGCCCAGCCACGACTCGTCGGACGGCGGCGCGTCGCCGAGCAGGAACGGCGTCACGGCCGCGAACAGCAGCGTGCCGGCGATCGGCCACGCGAGGGTGATCCAGGTCACGGCGCGGTCCCAGCCGGTGAAGTTGCGGTCGATGCCGATCTTCTCCCAGAAGCTGCGGCGCTGGTCCGCCTCGATCGCGACCTCCTCCTCGTCGTCGGCGATGCGGTGCTTGCCGCGGTGGAGCAGCCGGTCGAGGTCGAAGTTCGCGGGCGCGAGGAACGCGAGCACGACGTACACCGCGGTCGCGGCGAGCATCGCGAAGAACCCGAGCAGCTGGCCGTTGAAGCCCTTGATCCACGAGAGCGCCGCGAACACCGAGGGCATCGACTGCTCCCACGGACGCCACACCGAGCCGAACTCCTGCACGAACATGCCGACCGCGGCGATCACGACGCCCGTGAGCATGCCGCCCCACGCCGACGCGCGGCCGCCGATGCGCGTGTACAGGCCACCGATGATCGCGCAGCCCGCGCCCGCGTAGAACAGGCTCGCCGAGAGGTTGCAGTACATCGCGATGCGCTGGTCGGGCGAGCGGAAGGTCGCGCTGAAGAAGAAGCCCCAGCACGCGACCGCGAAGATCGCGCACTTGATGACGCGGATGTGCGCCTTCGGCGAGAGCTCGCGCATGCCGAGCCGCTGGCGGATGGGCATCACCACGTCCTGCACCAGGATCGAGCCCCACGAGTGCAGGTACGCGTTGTCGGTGCCGAGGTAGGCGCCGAACATCGCGGCGATCACGAACCCGAGCAGGCCCGCGGGGATCATGAGGCCGAGCGCCACCGGCGTGCGCAGCTCGCTCACCTGGCCGGCGGGGATCGCGTCGACCGCGGCGCGGACCGCGGCGCCCGCCTCGGCGTACTCGGGATGCGCCATCATCGTGCGGATGCAGAGCGGCACGACGAGCGTGACCAGCATGAGCACGCGGAAGCGCCAGCCGTTGAGGATGTTCGCCATCTTCGACTCGTGCGGGGTCGCGGCCGACGCGTTGTAGCCCTGGTCGCCCTGCCACGCCTTCGCGGTGTAGAGGATCAGCACCGCCTGGATCGCCCAGTACGCGACGTTGAAGTTCTCCTCGGCCTTGAGCGCGTTCGGCGCGGGGTTCACCAGCGACTTCCCGTCGGCCACCGAGAGCAGCGTCGTGCTCAGGTCGCTCCACGGGAACTTCCACAGCAGGTACAGCGTGAGCGCCGCGAAGACGAGGTTGCAGAACACGCCCTGCAGGAAGTCGGTGATCATCACCGTGACCTGCCCGCCGAGGAAGATGAAGAAGAGCGCCGTCGACAGCATCATCACCATGAAGACGAGGTAGGTGTCGAACTCGGTGCCCGCGAAGGCGAAGTGCGACGGCAGCCCCATCAGGTGGATCAGGAAGCGCGCGCTGATGCCGGGAAACACGCCGTAGTTGAGCAGTCCGGCGACGAACGCGAGCCCGCCGCAGAAGATGCGGAAGTTGCGGTCGTAGCGCATCTCGAGGAACTGCGCGAGCGTGAGCGCGCGCGTGCGCCGGAAGCGGTACGCGACCCAGCCGGTCAGCGCGAGGAAGATCATCACCGGTCCCTCGGAGAGACCCCACCAGACGCTGGTGTAGCCGACGTCGTAGTTCTGCTGGAAGTACCACGCGAGCGTGATCAGTCCGATCGACGCGCGGGCGTCGGCGAGCGCGATCAGGTAGCGCCCCGCGCAGCGGTTCGCGGCGAGGAAGCCCGCGACGCTCTGCCCGTAGCGGCGCGTGCGCACGCCGACGACCGCCAGTCCGACGACGAGTGCGATCGGGAGAATCCAGTCGAACGTGGACAGATGCATGGGGCGCAGAATACCGCCCGCATCCCGCCCACGACGTCACTCGACGCGCAGCGTCACGATCTCGAAGGGCTTCATCCGCAGGAGCGTGGCCGAACCCGCGGCGTGGGCGAGGCCCTCGCGCGCGAGCGGGCGCTCGAGCAGGTCGACCGGGGTCACCTTGCGCGCGTCGACGTTCCAGAACACCTGGACATCGCCGCGCGCGCCGCGCGTCTCGACGAGGCGGAGGATGCGTCCGCGGCCGTCCTCCGCGGGCTTCCAGGCGCTGACCTCGATCCGCATCGGCTCGGCCGAGAGCACCTCGAAGGGCGCCCACCCGCCGCGGAGCGCGCCCTTCGCGTTGCGCGCGAGGGGCAGCGCGCGGAGCGGCTCTCGGAAGCAGTCGGCCGCGCGGTCGACGCCCGCCTCGCGCCAGTCGCCGGCGTGCGGCATGAGCGCGTAGTTGAAGGCGTGCTCGCCGCGGTCGCAGGCCGGGTCGGGGAAGTTCGGGCTCTTGAGCAGCGAGATGCCCAGGGTCGCGCCGTCGGCCGAGGCGATCGCGCTGCGGCCGTAGCGGCCGTCGTCGAGGATCGCGACGCCGAAGCCCGGCTCGGCGACATCCATCCACGAATGCCCGGGGACCTCGAAGCGCGCCTCCTCCCAGCTGGTGTTGCGGTGGATCGGGCGCTCGATGGCGCCGTACTGCGTGCCGAACCACGCGTGCCGCGCGCGCACGGCGCACGGGAAGAGCGCGCGCAGCAGCCGCTGCGACTCGCGCCAGTCGACCTCGGTGCGCACCTCGAGCCGGCCGCTGCCGGCGTCGAGGCGGTAGGTCTGCCAGATGCGGCTTCCCGCGCCGATCGCGCGCTCGACGCGCACCTCGCCGCGCAGCGGGTGCGCCTCGGCCACCGCGATCTCGCAGTCGCCGTCGACGAGCTCGCACTTGTCGAAGTAGTCGCGGTCGGTGTCCCACGCCTCCCAGCGGCGCGGACGGTCCTCGTACATCGCGAGCTGGTTGAGCGGCATCGGCCGCCCGCGTCCGTCGCGCATGTTCGCGAGCCGGCGCGTGGGCAGGTGCTCGAGCTCGGCGACCCGTCCCGCGAGATCGATGAACGCGCGCACGATGCCGTTCGAGATCGTGACGCCGCGGCGCGTGGCCTTGACCTCGACGGCCTCGGGAATCGCGCCGATCTCGGCCGAATCGAGCACCTTCATGCCGACGGCGGGCACGTCGGCGACATGCAGCAGCCCGTCGCCGAACTCCACCACGCCGCAGCGCGCCGATGACGCGGGATTGCGCACGAGCACCGGGCGCTTCATGCCGCGCGTGTCGGCGAGCCCGGCGAACGCGGCCTCGAGCGCGTCGCGCTCGGCGTGCACGACCTGCGCGATCGCGGCGTGATCCTCGCGCGCATCCTTGTAGACGGCCTCGATCGACGAGCCCGGCAGGATGTCGTGGAACTGGTTGAGGAGCAGCGTCTTCCAGGCGCGGTCGAGGCGTTCGCGCGTCGCGTCGAGCGCCTTCGCGCCGCCCTTCGCAGCACCCTTCGCGCCACCCGCGCCCGCAGGCAGCGAGCACGCGAGCGCTTCGACGTCGCGGAGCGCGCTCTCGGCGAGACGGTTCTGCCGCTTGAGCCACGCCTGGCTCGTGTAGGTGCCGCGGTGCAGCTCGAGGTAGAGCTCGCCGTCCCACGAAGCCACCGGGCGCCCCGCGCTCTCGAGCGCCTCGCGGCCCGCGTGCAGCCGGCCGCAGAAGACATCGACGCGGTGCTGTTCGAAGCGCGGCACGCCCGCGCAGTCGGCGGCGAGCTCGGCGCGCGCGATCTGCCAGTCGGTCGGACCGCCGCCGCCGTCGCCGAAGCCGAACGGCTGCAGCCACATCGGGATCGCGCTCGAGAAGAAGCCCTGCCCGTCCTGCACGACCAGGTTCTTCTCGCCGTAGAGCATGTCCTTCGGCTCGATCGACGAGTTGTAGTTGTGGCCCGGCGTGAGGTGGGTGAGGATCTCGGTGCCGTCGAGGCCGCGCCACATGAAGGTCACGTGCGGGAAGCGGTTGGTCTCGCACCAGCTCATCTTGTTGGTGATGAAGGTGTCGAGCCCGCCGAGCCGCGCGATCTGCGGGAGGCACGGCGGGAATCCGAAGGTGTCCGGGAGGTAGAGGAAGCGCTGCTTGCCCGCCGCGCCGAACTCGCGCGTCCAGAAGCCGGTGCCGTGCACGATCTGCCGCACGAAGCTCTCGCCCGACGGGCAGGTGCAGTCGGGCTCGATCCACATCGCGCCGCCGGGCTCCCAGCGGCCCTCCTGCACGCGCCGCGCGATCTGCGCGTAGACCTCGGGCGCGTCCTCCTTCACGTACTCGTACTGCTGGGCCTGCGAGCAGAGGAAGTGGAAGTCGGGGAAGCGCTCCTGGAGCCGCAGCACGTTCGAGAAGCTGCGCACGCACTTGCGGCGCGTCTCGCGCAGCGGCCAGAGCCATGCGGTGTCGATGTGCGCGTGGCCGACGGCGACGCACGCGGTGGCGGGCTCGTGCGCGCCGCCCTTGATGAGCTCGTCGAGCGCGGCCGCGGTGTCCTCCATGCCCGGCACGGGGTCCTGCGCGTCGATGCACGCGTGGATGTCACGCAGTCCGTTGGCGATCTCGGTGGCGCGCGCCGAATCCTCGGGCAGCGCGAGCATCAGCCGGCGGAGGAAATCCCACGCCTGCGCGTAGCGCCACGCGGCCTCGTCGACCACGACGAGCTCCGCGCTCTCGAGACGGCCGGGCTTGGGCTCGCGCCAGCGGGTCTGCAGCTCGGGGTGGTCCCACCAGAAGGTCGAGATGCCGAGCGGCAGGTTGCACGCGCCCTCGACGAGGAGGTCGAGCTTCTCGCCACCCTTGGCGCTCGGCCAGAGGAACGCGAGGTCGCGGTACGGGTCGAATCCCTGGAACGGCACGCCGTCGCGCCACAGCGTGCCCTCGGTGCCGCAGGAGAAGCGCAGCGCGACGGTGTGCCCGCGCATCTCCGCAGGGACGCGTCCCTGCAGCTTGAACCACGCGGTCGACCACACCGGGCCCCAGCGCAGGCCGACCTCGACTGGCCGATACTTCGCGCGCTTCGCCTCCGCCAGCGAGGGGTGTCCGCCCTCGAGGCCGGAGCCAGGCGCCTGCCACATGCTCACCTTGACGGGAGCGCGCAGCGGAAACACCCGCGGCATCAGGACCTCGGCGTGGAAGTTCTCGTATCGGATCGCGGCGTATTGGAGGTTGGGAAGCACCGTCGCATCCTACCGAAGCGCGCGCGACGAAACGGCGCGGGTCCGATCGGCAACAATCGGGCCATGCTCCTGAAACGGACCCATTTGATCCCGACCGCCGCCGCGATCCTGTGCGTGGCGGCGCCCGCGCTCGCGGCTTCCTCCGCGACGGCCGCGTCCACCGCCGCGTCCACGGCCGGCGGCGCCGACGCGCGCGCCGCCGCCTTCGCCGCGGGCGTCGCGCACATCACCGGGCTCGCGATCTCGCCGCTCCTCGTGCTGGTGCTGCTCGGCTGGGTCGATTTCGTCCGTGCCGGCGGCTTCGACGCCGCGACGCTGCCGCTCCACGCAAACCCGTGGCTGCTGGTGCCCTGCACGCTGGTCCTCGCCGCGGCGCTCGCCAAGAAATGCGTGTCGCCCGCGATCCCGCTGCCGATCCGCAAGACGCTCGACGCCGGCGAGTACCTCGAGGCGAAGCTCTCGGCGCTCGTCGCCGCGGGCGTGCTGCTCCCGTCGATCATCGCCACCATGGCCGCGGCGACGGGCGACCCGGGCGACGGGGCCGCGCAAGCCGCCGGCCTCGCCACGACGTGGGCGACCTACCTCTGGCTCGTGCCGGCGGCGCTGATCGTGTTCCTCGCGGTGTGGATCACCTTCCACGCCATCGACGGACTGGTGCTGCTGAGCCCGTTCGCGATCATCGACACGCTGCTGGTGTCGCTGCGGGCGACGGTGCTCGTGGTGCTCGGGCTGGCGTTCCTCGCGAGTCCCCTGCTGGCGCTCGTCCTGTGCGCGCCGATCATCGTGCTGTCGCTGCTGTTCGCCGGCTGGTGCGTGCGGCTCGACCTGTTCGCGATGTGCCTCGCGCTCGACATCCTGCTCGCGCGGGGCGACCGCGCCGATCCCGCGCGCGGGCCGGTGCGCGCGTTCCTCGCCGCGCGCGGGCACGGCGCGCCGATCCGCACCATGGGACATGCCGAGCCCTGCGACGGCGGCATGCGGTTCACCTACCGCCCGTTCTTCATCCTGCCGCGGCGGACGCTCGTGATCGAGGCCGAGCGGGGCGCGCTGGTGCGCGGCGCGATCTGGTCGACCATGCGCGACGACGCGCGCTCGCGGCGCCTCGTGCACCTGCCGCCGCGCTACAACCAGCACGCCGACCGGATCGCCGCACGCTTCGGCGTGACGCCGCGCGACGGCACGGTGCGCCGCGCCTGGAGCGGACTCGTGCGCGGGTTCCGCGCGATCTTCGACGGCGGCGAGGCGCCGGCCGGGACCTGACGCCCATCCACCGCGGGGCGCGGAGTAGAGTGCGCGGGTGAACGCCCTGCCCACCACGATCGAATCCGCGCTCGCGGTGCTTGCCGATGTCGGCGTCCCGGCGCTCTTCGCCGGCGTGGTGGCGATCCTGGCGACGGTCGTGGTCGAGCGGCTCGGCGGATCGCTGGGCGGCATCCTCTCGAGCATCCCGACCACCATCGTGCCCGCGGCCATCGGCATCTGGGGGCGCGATCCGAATCCCGAGAACTTCCGCCGCGCGATGGCGTTCGTGCCGGTCGGCATCCTGCTCAACGCGGGCTACCTCGTGCTGTGGCGCGTGATCCCCGCGCGCGTCGGCCGGCACACGCGCCGGCACCTGCTGGGCTGGACGGTGGCGCTCGCGCTCGGCGCGTGGCTGCTCGCGGCGACCGCGGTGATGTGGCTGCACGACGTGTTCCGCCCGACGGTGCCGCAGGCGCTCCTCGTCGGCAGTCTCGCCTTCGCGGCGGGGCTCGCGCTCGGCGTCGCCGCGAACCGCGTGCCGCACCCGGCGCCGCGCGGACACCGCCGCGTGGGACCCGTGGTGCTCGCGGTGCGCGGGATCGCGGCGTCGGTGGTCATCGGGATCGCACTCGTGCTGGCGCGCATGGGTCTGCCGGTCGCGAGCGGCATCGCGGCGGTGTTTCCCGTGATCTTCACCACCATCATGGTCGCGACGTGGCTCGCGCAGGGCGCGCATGTTCCGACGGGCGCGGTGGGACCGATGGCGCTGGGCACGCTCAGCGTGAGCGCGTACGCGCTGCTGGCGACGCTGCTCTTCCCGCGCATGCCGCTGGGACTCGCGGCGGTCGTGTGCTGGATCGGCGCGGTGGCGCTGGTGAGCCTGCCCGCGTTCGCGTACCTGCGGCGGCGTTCGGCGCGGGCGTCGGGCGCTCAGCCGCGTGCGGAGGAGTCGCCGGCGTCGACGGCCGCGGGGACGCCTGCACCGCCGCCCACGCGCAGCGCGTGAGCCCGCTGCGCCGCGCGCCCAAGCACGCGGCCGGCGAGCGAGATGCCCGACAGATACGCATCCTCGATGCGCGTGCCGCGCATCCAGTCGCCGGCCATGCCGATGCCCGACGCCGCATCGAGCATCGAGCCCGGGCCGCCCTCGCGCGAAGCGAGCGCGAAGCGCCAGCGGTGCGCGGTGGCGTGGATCGGCGCAGGCAGGTCGACGCCGAGCGTCGCGCCGAGATCGGCGAAGGCGCGCTCGATGTCGGGGCAGACCTCGGCGGGCGCGCGCTCGAGGCGCTCCTCCGACCACTCGGGGCGCGCGAGCACCACCCAGCGGTCGAGGCCGTCGTCGGTGCGGCCGGGCTTCGACGAGATCCGCGAGACCCACGCGAGCGACTCGCCGACGCCCGCGGCGCCGGTGAGGATCTCCGCATGGTCGAACGGCAGCGACACGCGCCGGTCGCTCGCCCACATCATCGACCAGGTCGCGCGCATCGCCGCCCGCGACGCGACTGCGGCGAGCACAGGAGCGCAGGCTCCGAGCAGCAGCGCCGTCTGCGGCGCGGGCGCGGTCGAGAGCACGAGGTCGAACCCGCCGTGCTCGGCGAGCGCGCCGTCGGGCGCGGCCGTGCGGACGGTCCAGCCGCCCGCGCCGCGCTCGATCGCGTCGACGCGCGCGTTGCAGTGGATCGAGAGCCCCTCGGAGAGATGCTTGCAGAGCGCGCTCATCGACGGCGTCGCGACGAAGCGGCGGCACGACGTGAGATCCTCGACACCCGACGCGCCGACCTCGGCGAAGCGCGCGTTCCAGGGCGCGACCACGCCCTCGTCGCGCCAGCTCGACACCAGATGCGCGAAGCGCGCGTCGCGTGCGGTGAAGTACTGCGCGCCGTGGTCGAAGGCGCCGAAGTCGCCGCGCCGCGTCGAGGTGCGGCCTCCGCTGCCGCGCGACTTCTCGAACACCGTCACCTCGGCGAGGTGGTCCGCGAGCATGCGCGCGCAGGCGAGGCCCGAGATGCCCGCGCCGATGACCGCGACCCGCAGCGTCCGCGTGCGCCGGCCGACGATCGCGGCATACGCATCGAGGTCGAGTCGCCGCGCGTGATCGGCGGTGGCGCGCGGCCGCACGCTGCCGAGCACGGGCTGCTCAGGCGTGAACGCACGGTCGAAGAGCCCCAGGCACCAGAGGAGCCCGCCGTAGCTCGCGGGATCGGAGCCGTCGAGCGCGTAGCGGTTGTTCAGGTCGACGAGCGTCGCGAGCGCGTCCTCGGGCGAGCGCGTCCACGCGGGGATCGCCTTGCCCCAGGTCATGCGCACGTTGTTGTGGAGTTCGCCGTGGATCACCAGCGAGCGCTGCGCGAGATCCCAGAGCCGGTCGCCGGTGCGGCCGCGCGAGAGCCGCTCCCACGAGCGCAGGTCGCGCGGATCGGCGGCGTGCTGCGCGAGCGTGCGCCGCGCCCACGCGGGGATCGCGCCGATCGCGGAGTGGTCGGCGACGTGGCGGCACCAGTGGTACGCGAGCTCGCGCCACACGAGGAGCTCCTCGAGGAACTTCGCCGCGCCGCGCGCATGCGCCTCGCGCGCGACGCGCATCGGCGAGACCATGCCGTAGTGCAGGTACGCCGAGAGCCGCGAGACGCCGGGAATCGCCGCGTCGTCGCGGTCGCGCGCATAGTCGGCGAGCCGCGTGTCGCGGAAGGCCTCCCAGCGCGCGAGGCCCGCGGCCGTGCCGCCCACCGTGTCGACGACCGGCGGGACCGCGTGGTCGATGTCGAGCGACGCGACCACCTCGGCGATGTCGAGCGACTTCCAGTCGACGTCGGGCACGCCGTGGTCGACCATCGGCCAGGCGGAGTCGAGCGCGTCGCACCGCGGCCACGCCGCGCCGAGGCGCTGCGCGCGCTCGGACTCGGTCGCGTCGCGGAACGCGTACGCGCGGTCGAAGACGCCGTCGACGCGGTTCATCGGCACCACGCACGCGGTGTCGACGAGCACGATCGGCCGCGCCGTGCGCCGCGCGAGCGACGCAGACCAGTCGGGATACGGAGCGGCCGGCATGTCCTCGGTCACGACCACCGCGGCGCGCGACGCGAGCCGGTCGATCGCGCCTTCCGGCCGGCGCGGCGCCTCGAGGGCGCACGCGTAGGGGATCCCGTGCATCGCGAGCTGCCCCGCGAGTTCGCGGAACCCCTGGAGCCGGAAGGTCACGTGACGGTCGGAGGTGTGGCCGTTCGAGCCCGCGAGACTCGAGAACACGAGCAGCGGCACGCGCTTCCGGACCGCCAGCTCGGCCGCGAGCTCGAGTGCCGGGTTCTCCCGCACCCGCATCGCGTGGTGGCACCAATACAGGACGTACCCGCCCTCGGCTCCACCACGGCCGTGCGCCCCCACCAGCGCCGCGCGCTCGGACAGATGCCGAGGCAGGGTGGCGAGCAGGGCGCCGAGTGATCGGGGGTCGGAGGCGTCGTCGGGCACGCCCGAGTTTCGCGGTCGCGCCCTGCGGGATTCGCCCCACCATCGCTTCGGGAGAATTCTCGGATGCGCGGCACGGCGCAGGCGGCGCGCCCCGCTGCACGGGACGCGTGCTCGGCGTTGTGCCGCATGATTCTTGGAACCCGCTTCCATTCACCCCAAGACCTGTCAGAATCGTCGAACCCGCCCGACGCGCGTCGAGCGGGCCGCCGATCCCGTCGAAACTTCTCCGGTGACGCTCTCGTCCGCCATCCGCCGCGTGCTCGTCTGTGCCTTCGCGGCCTGGATGGCGCTGTGCTGCTGCGAGAAGCGCCTGCTGGCGGAGCAGTTCAGCGGCCGCGACACCGCGCCCGCGGCATCGGCGTGCTGCTGCTGCGGCGGCGGCGGCGACCGCGGCTCCGGCGCAGGCGACTGCGACGACGCGCGCGACGGCGCTGCCGGTCAGAACGAGGTCGGGCAGAATGAGGGAACCCCGGCACAGGACGACCGCGACGATTCGGACCACCCCCGCAACTGCTCCGACGGCTGCTGCCAGAAGGCAGCGCCGCAGGTCGAGTGCTTCACCCCCGACATCGATCTCATCGGCGCACCGCTGCTCGCGGCGCTGCAGGTCGACGGCCATGCGACGCCGTGCCACGCGCCCACCGCGCGCGTCGGCGAGTCGCCTGGCGAGCCACCACCGTGGATCGCCCTCGTGATCTCTGCCCGGCTGCGGATCTAAGCACGCGACGCGCGTTCCACGCGAGTCGACGTGACTTGTCCAGCCCAGCAGCAGGATCCACATGAACCATCCAACCACCGACGGAGCCCAGGGCATGTCCCGCGGGGCTTCTCCCGCGGCGACTTCCGCGGCCTCTCCCGCCCATCACCATCCACCCGCGCGCTTCATCGCGCGCTACCTCGTGCCCGGCGCCATCCTCGGCGGCGGCGCAGCGCTGCTGCTCGTCACCGGAAGGGACGCGCTCTCCACCGCGCCCGAGGTCGCCGTGTCGCCGGCGGTCACCATCGCGACGATGCGCTCGTCGGCGCAAGCCAGCGACGCGGCGGGCGTCATCCAGGCGCCCGGCTGGATCGAGCCGGCGCCCTACGCCGACGAGGTCCGCGCGCTGCGCGAGGGCGTGGTCGCGGGCGTCCATGTGCTCGAGGGCGGACGGGTCGCGCGCGGCGACCTGCTGGTCACGCTCGAGCACCGCGCCGAGGAGCTCGCGCTCGCCCGCGCGGAAGCCGAGATCGGGCTCGCCGAGGCGGGCATCCCGGGTCACGAGGCGACGCTGCGCGCCACGGAGCGCGCGCTCGCGCTCGCACTCGACAGCGATCGGGCGCTGCGCACCGCGGAGTCGGCGCTCGCGACCGCCGAATCGGCGGGCACGCGGCTCGACGCCGAGATCGCCGAGGCCGACGCGCTCGAGCGCGAGGTGCGCGACGAACTCGAACGGAAGAAGGCGCTCGCCGACGCCGGCGCCGCGAGCGTCGGCGAGGCGCGTCGCCTCGCGCTGCGGGCGGAGGCGCTCGCGGCGCGCGTGGCCGCGCTGCGCAGCGATCGCCCCGCGCGCGACTCCGCCATCGCGAAGGCGCGCGGCGACCTCGCGTCGGCCCGCGCGGCGCGGCAGGAACTGCTGTCGGAGACGCTCGCGCGCGACGAGGCGCAGGCCGCGCTCGCCACCGCACACGCGCAGCTCGCCGTGCTGCGCGCGCGGCGCGACGAGGCCGCGCTCGCGCTCGAGCGGAGCGAGATCCGCGCCGCGCGCGACGGCATGGTGCTCGCGCGCCACGCGGTCCCAGGCTCGCGCGTCGGCGGTGACGCGGGGCACCTGCTCACGATCTTCGACCCTGCGTCGCTGCAGGTCCGCTGCGATGTGCCGCTCAAGGAGGCCGGGCGCCTCGCGGTCGGCCTCGCCGCCGAGATCCGCGTCGACGCGCTGCCCGACCTCGTGCTCCGCGGCACGGTGACGCGCATCGTCCCGCAGGGCGACCTCCAGAAGAACACGGTGCAGTGCAAGGTCTCGGTCCAGGCCCCGCGCAGCGAGGAAGACGTCCCGCGCAGCGAGGACAGCGCCCCGCGCAGCGAGGACAGCGCACCGCGCAGCGAGGGCAGCGTGCCGCGCTCGACCGACATCCTCGCATCGCTGCGCCCCGACATGCTGGCGCGCGTGCGCATCCTCGCCGCGCAGGCCAGTGCGTCGGGCGACGCGGGCGCGGCGCGCACCGGCGAAGGCCTCGCGATTCCCGTCGAGTCGCTGCGGGACCGCGCGACCGACGCCGCGCGCGTGCTCGTCGCGATTCCCGACGGCGGCGCCGCGCGGCTCGAGGAGCGCGCCGTGACGCTCGGCGCCGAGCGCGCCAACGGCTGGATCGAGGTCCTGGCCGGACTCTCGGCCGGCGACCGTGTCGTGCTCGACGGCGCCGCCGCGGCCGGCACGCGCGTGCAACCGCGCGAGACGCTGCGATCGGAGGCGCCGTGATGCAGCACGCGATCGGCAACGGCGCCTCCGCGCCGGACAACCACGGCGGCGACGCGCGCGCCTTCATCCGCTGCGCGCAGCTCACCAAGGTCTACCGCAAGGGCGACCAGGAGATCACGCCGC